>JAHITX010000111.1 GCA_018817425.1 Pseudomonadota bacterium | reverse complement strand
TGTGAGCCGCCATCTGGAGCAATTGTTGCGGTTTTACTTCCGCAGCATAAACACTTTCCGATGGCAATAGCGTTTTCGTGAGAAGCTGTCTGAAGATGAAGCGATGCGGGAGTGGAATCGGTATTTATAGCGTAAGCGATTTTATGTTAACCGCTTAAGAGAGTATATTCCATCAAGACCTTTTATGTGCCTGGGTATTTTTTCATTAACGGTATTAAAATTCTCTTTAAAACGCTGATATACATCAGATACAAATACTTTACTGCCGATTATCCCCGAATCTGTAAAATACCGGCTTCGGTTAAGAAAACGATCCATGCGGCTTATCTCAAATGACTTTTTTCTCTCTTTGTTTATAATTTTGATAGGGATAGTCTTTTCGTTTTTCTCTTCAGACCTGTCAATTACTCCGGCTTCATAAACATATTCCCGATAGCGGATAAGACGTTTCTTTTTATCCTTGATTCCAAATTCTTTGAAGCCAAAATCCCAGGATAGAAAATTATTCTTGTTGCCTGTTTGCATATGATAGCCGATTGAGTTCCAGCGGTAATTATCAGGTTTTTCAACCAGCCCGGCTCGAACAGGATTTAAATCAATATATGCCAGACAATGTATCAAAGTGTTACCGTTTTCCACAATCACGCTCTTGTACCTGTCTGCCCAGAGAGTTCCTTTTCGATTACGGTTTTTATTAAAGCTTCTTGAAAATATTTGTTTGATCTCACGCATAAACTCTGAAAGGCTTGACCATTTGGATCTGTAGTGGGGAATATGATCTGGTGAAAAATTATTATCATTGCCGTAATAAAGAATGTAACGTTTTTTAACTTCTTCATCACTTAAATATATTTCAGGATGCATTCTAACCAGCAAATGGAAATGATTGCCCATGATGCAATATCCCAGAATATCGGCAAAATAGATTTTGCTCAATCGCTTGATAATATCAACCAGCTTGTCTTTTTCAATATCATTAAAAGGATACCCATCCAAAGCGGTTCTGGACATAACATGATATACGGTTTTTTGATCCGGCACGATCATCCTTGCAATTCTCGGCATATGAATTCCTCACATTTTAAATTGGCCTTTAATATAAAATAGAAGCTGTAGTGTCAAGCATAATTGGCCTGTCCCTTTTATTCCCTTTTATTCTTTTATTCCTTCTTACAGCCGACACGCCAACAGCTCAGGCTGCACTGTACAATAATTCAAGCTGATGCCATGAACAATCGTGTAAGATATGGGGACTAAACTGTTACTTTGAAGAAAATCTTATTTCTTTCAATTTTTCTAAAGATTCACCTGCTTCTATCATCAATAATCATCTCGTTGATTGCCAATAACATATAATAGTATGTTAAGCCATTATTCACTATTCAAGATGTGTCTCATTTTTCCTGTCCGAGTAACCGATCTATCTCTCAATAAAGTACTTTTCAGCAGATGCAAAGAATCTTGCTGGCGCTAGTTTATTTGTTGTGACATACCCAACCGGCGCAGTATAAAGGTCGATCAGGCGGTTGACGATGGTGGCGCAGGTATGTTCAGGCGTGGCAGGTTCTGCATTCACAACATTGCAATTCGGCACACCGTAGATATTCCAATTGTTAAAGTCTTTGTCATCAGGGGCATACACGCTGCCGATAGAGTCAAAAACGATTTCGATACCTTCTTTGGTCTTGGTTATGGCCCGCCCGATCATGCCGGTGGCATCACCTGCCTTGATGGTTTTTCCGAGGGTCTTGGAATGCAGGTCTACATCAGAGAATGTAGGGATGCATTCCTGAATTTGATCGATGATGGCCAAGCCGAGTTTGTCTGCCAGCCAGCCGTTTACTGTCCAGGCATAACCAGGTTCAATCGTGCCATTGTCCATCCCCACCAGGAATTCTTTATAGGTCTTTTTGGACGGGGCAGCAATTTTTTTCTCAAATTCATCTTTGGTGAATCCCGCACCATGGATTTCAGCGAGAGCGATTCCATAATGATCTACGTTATAGCGGGATTCGCCATGGATATTGGTAATGGATTGGCAAGCTCCTGCCAGGGTGACAATCTCATGCGCCCAGAACACGTCCTGGAATCCGCCGCCGGTGATGGTTGCCCCATTCGCCTTCGCCAAAGCATCCACTTCTTTCGCCATGGTGACTGCACTTATCCAGGGATAATGTGCTTCTTCGCAGGTTGTATAAACATTGATCCCGCGTTTAGCGCATTCTTTTAGAAGCATCCCCACCTCTTTCACAAGGGAAGTTGTCGTTACAATGGCAAATTTGTTGTACTTGCCACTCGCGTTGGGTTTTTCATCTCCGTATGCGGTATCCAATGTAGCTGCTATGTCACCACTTACGATAATGCCCAATTTCTTTTCGTAACCAAGAACCTCTCCCAGATCTTTTCCAATATTCCCCGGGCGATGATCAACCGCACCTACGATTTGAGCGCCTTTCTCCAGCGCATATGCAACGGTCATTTTTGCCATGTTGCCACAACCAATTTGCACTACTTTGATTTTTGTTTTCATGAGATATCTTCCTTCCTATTATATGTTCTTGTTCACAGTCAACGTTATTTACGGGTCTTGGCCCTTTCCGCTTGGTCTCTCAGTCGCGTTGTCAACGCCATAGCGACGTGATCCTCACCTCCTTGTTCTCATCCGCCGAACACTGGGCTAAGCCGCCACAGCCGCCGTTATTGGCGGGTGTGGTCGGGCTCCAGCCATTTCTTAGCAGCTTTATTGATAGAAAGCTAAAAAATGTAGTAGCAAGTAATAAGCTATAATGGGTCTTTTCCAAAGACATTATCGTTATTTTCATCAGTTTCAGTTTGATCAATGTATTCCTGGATATTCCGCTCAAATCGGCCACCCATTCCGGAGTTAATCGGCCACCTGATCGGAGCGAAGCGACGCTGGTTTTTTCTATTTCCCAGTTTTGTTTTTATTAGTCAATGGAGATCTTATTTTCCGCATGGATTCTCCTTTTAAATTTATTTTTTGCGCGTTGTGAATTAAGCGATAAAGAACCGCATCTGCTATGGTCGGGTCGCCTATAGCTTCAAACCATTTTTCTACTGGTATCTGTGTAGATATGATTGTTGAACAAAGGTTCTGCCTGTCTTCTATCACTTCCAATAAATCTTCACGTTCAGCATCTTTTATAGGGCTAATGCAAAAATTATCAACAATCAGTACTTTGGCCTTTACAATTTTATTCATCAGTTTTGGATAGCTGCCGTCCGCCCTGGCAACAGCAATTTCCCGGAACAATCGGGGGGCTCTCATATACAATGAAGAAAACCCTTTCCTGCATGCACTGTTTGCCAATGCACAGGCAAGATAAGTTTTGCCGGCTCCGGTTGGGCCTGTAATAATAATGTTTTGTGTGTTTTTTATCCAGTTACAGATTGCAAGGCTTAAGATTACTGATTTATCAATGCCCCGAGGGCTTTTATAATCAATATCCTCAATACAGGCATTGTCTTTGAACTTTGCATTTCTTAGAAGCGTTTTAAGTCGTCGATCATCCCGCCAACTCCAGTGATGATCCACCAGAAGACCAAATCGTTCTTCAAAGGACAGTTCATTCATGTCCGGCTGCATCATCTGATCTTTAAATGCATTAGCCAATCCATTGAGCTTCATGGGGTAGTTTTGGGACGCCCTTTACTTTTATACTTTCTCAAATAAATTATTGTATAGTCGAAAAAAAAGCCACAAATAAGTGGTAAATTTGAATAGTTGTGAGAATTCCGATTACTACTGGTAGCTGCGATACAAAAAAACAAATAACATTCCAATTTCCGATATAGGCGTATATTCCGTGCCCCGTCAACTTGAAGTGTAAACTTGGCACCACAAGTTTGCACTGTAAAGTTTTGATAGTTCACAATATTTAAAAAAACAAAAGCCCCGTACTTCAATTATCTGAAGAGCGGGGGTTAATTGTATCCGGTCAAATTAAATCCTTGAAAATTTAGAAAGTGTAATAAAATTAAAACAACTTAACTAATTATATTTTATGAAAATATATCATTCAGATATACAAACGCCGCATTTATTGCATGAAGTTATAGGGCAGGGCGCTGATGTTTTTTGAAGCAGTGCTTTTTGATATTCTTTATAAAGGTATGTTTTTTTGATGCCATGATCTATAAAATCCCAGGGTAGTAGTTCATCAAAAGAATTTTCTCTGTAAACATAAAAATCGGCATCTAACAATGATACCTTGAGCGTTTTTGCCCAGTTGCCGTTATTTGATTCGGCAAGAATTAATAATTCGGCAGTTCTGCGATCGCCTTTAGAAATAAGTGCCTGTATATAGGTTTTCCTGGGGGATGCAGCATCTATTCGCATGTTTGCTTCTTTTTTTAAACTGTTTTTTATGAAGGAGATCTTTTTCTTAAGAGATGAAATTTCATCCATTCCCGCCCATTGAAAGGGCGTGAAGGGTTTTGGGACAAAAGGATTGATGCTTACAGTAATATGTCCTATACGTTTTTTTTCTCTGCTTGCATCAACAAAGCACTTCTTTATTTTCTTACACAGGGTTACTATTGCTTCAATATCTTCCATAGTTTCTGTAGGAAGTCCGATCATGAAATATAGTTTAATATTTGGAATCCCGGCACCCACAATTATTTGAGTGGCAGATAGAATTTGATCTTCGGTGATTCCTTTATTAATCACGTCACGAATACGTTGTGAGCCGCCATCGGGAGCTATTGTTGCGGTTTTACTTCCGCTTTTTTTAAGCGAAGCGGCAAGTTCATCGGATAAAGCATCGGCTCTTAAAGAGCTGAATGATATTTGAGCGCCCTTTTTTTGGCCTATGTTACAAAGCTTTTCAATTTCAGGCAGATCGGAAATCGCAGCGCCTACAAATCCTATTTTGTCAGTTATTGCTAACCCTTTATCTATGCATTTTTCAAGTAGAGTTAAGTTTCTGAACCTGGGAGGGCGGTACACAAAACCTGCGCTGCAAAACCTACAGCCGTGGGTGCATCCTCTTGATACTTCGATTAAGAAAGAACGTTCAAAGGTTGTTTTTTCGGATACGATCTTGCTGCATGTCGATGCTGTTGAAATATCTTTCAAATAAACACGTTTTATTTTTTCCGGTACATCGGCTATCGGATAAAAAGAGCGAAGAGTGCCGTCTTGATTATAAGATGCTTCATAGAATGCCGGAACGTATATGCCGGGTACTTGTCTTGCAATATTTAGTAAAAGTTCTTTTTTCTCAACAGCGGTTTCAAAGTATTCAAAGAAACCAGGAAGTATTACTTCTGCTTCACCGATAATAAAACAATCTATAAATTCGCAAACAGGTTCCGGATTTATAAAACAAGCAACTCCCCCGGCCAAAATAAGAGGGTAGGGGGTTCCTCTATCAATGGCCTTTAGGGGGAGTCCGGCTCGTTTTAAAATTGAAAGAATATTTACAAAATCATTTTCAAAGGATACTGAGAATGCTATTATGTCAAAATCAAAAAGCCGTTTTGATGATTCTATTGTCAGTATCGGACTTGTTATATTATCGGGCAGAAAAGCCCTTTCGCATAATATACTGTCAGACCTGTTTAATATATCGTATACCGTCTGAAAGCCGAGATTTGACATTCCGGCTTTGTAAGTATTCGGATATACAAGGGCTACCCTGATATGTTCTTTCCATTGTTTACGGACAGCGCCTATCTCAAAATCAGAAAAATAATTTCTTTTTTGTTTTCCATTCATTACATTGGCCGGCAGCCATTATAAATATACACAAAAATATTTAATCAGCTTTTTTTCGTAAAAATGTCGGGATATCAAGGTCACTATTGTCAATAACCATACCTTTATATCCTCTGTATGTTGCCCCTCCCGATTCACCAACAGCTTCCTGTTGCCGTATAAAAGTAGGTACATCATAGTTTGCGGCAGCTTTTATATCTTCCATGGTAAGGCTTCTAACCTTTCCTCTAAGTTTTGATTTATCTTCTTTATCTTCAAGCTCTTCTATTTCGGGCTGACCTATTCCGGTTGCTATAACCGTAACCCGCATTTCATCTCCGATTGTATCATCGACAGCCGTACCCCATATTATATCAGCATCATCGCCGACTTCTCTGTAAATTCTATCTGATGCTTCAGTCATTTCTTCCATTGTGATATCACTGTCGCATGTAATATTCATCAAAACGCCTTTGGCGCCTTTTATCGAAATATCTTCGAGCAATGGATGTGATATGGCCTGTTCAGCCGCATCAATTGCCCTGTTTTCTCCTCTACCGACTCCGATACCCATAATCGCAAGACCCGCTTTGGACATTGTTGTCTTTACATCTGCAAAATCAAGGTTTACAAGACCGGGCATAACTATAAGATCTGTAATGCCCTTTACCGAATGCAGAAGTACTTCATCTGCTTTTCTAAACATTTCTATCATTTTGGCGTTCTTGGTTGCAAGGCCTCTAAGCCTGTCATTGGGTATGGTTATAACTGTATCGGCATATTTCTTGAGCTCATTTATTCCTTCTTCTGCCTGCTTCATACGTTTCTTGCCTTCAAAAGAAAAAGGTTTTGTAACCACTGCAACAGTGAGAGCACCAAGATCTTTTGCGATTCTGGCTATGACAGGAGCAGCGCCTGTTCCTGTTCCACCTCCAAAACCGGCTGTAATAAAAACCATATGACTGCCTTCGATAGCATTTTTTATATCTTCTTCTGTTTCAAATGCCGCATCCCGCCCGATTTGAGGCATGGCTCCTGCTCCAAGTCCTTGGGTAAGTTGCTCTCCGATCTGTATTTTTACAGAAGCCAGTGATTTATCAAGAGCCTGCGCATCAGTATTTGCCACGATAAACTTAACACCCATAAGATTAGAAGATACCATGTTGTTAATTGCATTTCCTCCGGCACCCCCCACACCAATCACCTTGATTTTCGTTAAACCCTCATTGTCTACCATGCTAAACATAATTCACCCCCTACCTGAATGATTTATATGAAAATTTATCAAATGACATCATTAACCCACTTCTTCATTCTACCCATAACCCTGTTGAAGATGTTGCCATCGCGAATTCTGAACTTTTTCTTGGTTTGATTTTTAGCTCCATACACAACAAGGCCAACGCCTGTTGCATACATAGGATTATTAACTACATCGACAAGTCCTGTTATTCCTATGGGCCTTCCTAATCGTGTCGGAAGATTAAATACGGATTCCGCTATTTCCGTTACATCGCTTAAAAGAGCGGACCCGCCTGTGAGAACAACACCGGAATGGATTAAATTTTCCATTTCGGCTTTAAAAATCTCTCTTTTTATTAATGTGAAGATTTCTTCCATGCGTGGTTCTAAAATTTCACCGAGAATCTGCCGGGAAAGTTTTCTGGGAGTACGCCCACCCATGCTCGGAACTTCAATAGTTTCACTACTGCTTATGTTTTTAGCTACACAACTGCCGTATTTTATCTTTATTTTCTCAGCATCGGGAATAGATGCTCTCAATCCTACAGCGATATCGTTAGTCAGATTATTACCGCCTAGAGCAAGAACAAAAGTGTGCCTGATGTTTTTTCCGGAAAAAACGGAAAGGTCTGTCGTGCCTCCGCCCAAATCCAAAAGCATTGTGCCGAGTTCCTTTTCTTCTTCTGTCAACACGGCTTCGCCGGAAGCAAGAGATTCTAATACAATATCGCATACATCAAGCCCTGAAAGATTGGCGCATTTTATAATATTATGAGCGGATGTTACAGCTCCTGTCACAATATGTATTTTAGCTTCAAGCCTGACACCGGACATTCCTACAGGGTTTTGTATCCCGGTTTGTTCATCAACTATATATTCCTGCGGAAGAACATGTATTACTTCCCTGTCCATGGGTATTGCTATCGCTCTTGCCGCATCAATGACACGGTCTACATCCTGCTGGGTTATCTCAGAATCTTTAATAGGAACAAGCCCCCTGCTGTTAAAACCGGTAATATGGCCTCCTGCAATTCCGGCATAAACAGAAGAAATTTCGCACCCTGCCATAAGTTCGGCCTCTTCGACCGCTTTTTTAATTGAATCCACGGTAGATTCTATATTGACTACAACACCTTTTCTAAGACCTATGGAGGGATGAGTGCCGATTCCTATTATATTGACTTCTTTGTCTGTAAGCTCTCCGACAACTGCACAGATTTTGGTTGTCCCGATATCAAGTCCGACAATAATATTATCTTGCACCGGCATTTTAAGTCTCCTTATTTCATAATTAAACACTTTGCTTTAAACATTATTTGCGGGGCATACAACCACACGATCAAGACCGTTATCCAAGTATATGCTTTCAAAATTCTGAAAATTTAATTTATTATTATTAAGCACGTTACTTAGTCTTTCATACTTATCTTTATAATTACTGTATCCAAGCTTTATGATTCTGTTTTCTGCAAAAGCGGTAATTGTTAAACCAATTATTCTATCAACTTCTATCAATTTTATAATTGAATTTGGCAGAATGCTTTTGGGACTTTGACCAAGCTTTAATACAGTCGTTACTGCATCAAATACTTTTGTTTTATTTTTACCGTTTAAGTTTAAATCTGCAAAGGAAAGTCCCTGTACTACCGGAACTATTTCAATATCAGAGCTTTCCTTTTCTTTAAAAATTTCTCCATGTTCGTTTAGCAAAAACATTTTTCCAAGATCAATGACGGCTAAACAGTTATGTTCTTTTATTTTAATTGCTATTGCCGATGGTATTTTCCTGCTAACTTCAACTTCAGCCGTATATGGATTTGCCAAAAGTTTTCTTCTGACCTTTGAGATATTTATCGCAAATATATTATCCCCTGGGTGTATATCTGCATCTTTAATAATTTCTTCTTTTGATAAAATCCTGTTGCCTTCAATTGAAATGTTTTTTGCTGCAAAAGATTCAGATTGCGTTATGCAGTCATATATAAAAATATAAGAAAGGCTCATAACCGGAACAATCATGATAACAAGAGTTATCTTCAGATAAAAAACAATACGATCCCTTATACTGCCGAGCCGCCTTTTTTTATTAAATCTGTTCTTATGAACTTTTGCTTTTGAGTCTTTAAACCCCAACAATTTTAACCTCCGGCAAAAGGTTAATGTTAAATTTATTAAATACAGTTTCTTGAACCAACTTCATAAGCGAAAGTATGTCTGAAGCTGAAGCATTGCCGGTATTAACTATAAAATTAGCGTGTTTTCCGGAAATCTCTGCTCCTCCTATGCGTGCTCCTTTAAGATCAGCCATATCGATAAGTTCTCCTGCTGTTTTGCCAGTAGCCGGATTTTTAAAGAAACATCCGGCACTTGGCAATTTGGTTGGCTGGCTCTCATTCCTCTTTTTTAAAATAAGTTCGGCCTCTTTTTTCAGCTCAATTGGATCGGACTTTTTCAGCATGAAAGAACCTTCAAGTATTATGGGATCTCTGCTATCAGATGTTTTTCTTTTCCAGGAAAGATTCCTGTATGAAAAATCGATATCATCTTTTTCCAGTTTCAAGATATCACCTGAAGATTGCATAATATTTATCGATTCAAGGATATCGGATATTGAACCAAAATGTGTTCCGGCATTCATCATGATTGCTCCGCCAATGGTTCCCGGAATTCCCAGGGCAAAATTTATTCCTGATAACCCTTCTTCTATAGCAAAACGGCAAAGATTTTGTGTTCTGACCCCGGCCATTGCCGTTATCAAAACTGATTCATTTTCTTCCTTTATGATAGAAATCCGATTCAAATATTTTGAAAGGACAATTACTATTTCCTGTATTCCATTATCACTTACCAAAAGATTTGATCCGTCTCCTATTACAATATACTCAATATTATTTTCTTGTGACCATGATATAAGTTTATAAAGTTGCTCGGTACTTTCAGGCGTTACAAACGCTTTTGCCGGACCGCCTACTTTAAAATAAGTGTGCTTTGACATCGGTTCATCAAATTTGACATTTTCGTCAAAATAGTTTACAAGCCATTTTTTTATATCCTGATCAAGTAGCATTATCTTTTTCTTTTAATAAAGAATCCAAAACCATCATGCCGGATTTCCAGACATCTCCTGCGCCCAGAGTAAGCAGTATATCTTTTTCGTTTAAAATCTTCATTAGATATGCAACCGCACTTTCCATATCCTCCATATAAGAAACTTCTTTATGTCCATGTGCGGCAATTTCTTCACATAAGCGTTTTGAATCAATTCCTTCGATCTCTTTTTCTCCCGCAGGATAAATGGGAAGAATTACAAGATGATCGGATTGATAAAATGCGCGGGTAAAATCATCAAACAGCGCTTTTGTCCTTGTGTATCGATGCGGCTGGAATACAACGATAACACGCCGTTCGGGCCAGCAATCCTTTGCAGCCTGCAATGTGGTTCGGATTTCTGTAGGATGATGCCCGTAATCATCAATAACTGTAATCCCTTTTGCTTCTCCTTTTATTTCAAATCTGCGTTGAACCCCCTGCATATTTTCCAGGGCATCTTTTATAACATTAAATGGAATATCAAGTTCCATACCGACTGCGATACTGGCAAGAGAATTGTATACATTGTGAATTCCCGGAAGGCTTAGCGATATTTTACCTAAAGCTTTTCCATGATGATAAACATCGTATTTTGATATTAAACCTTCAATGGAAACATTTTTGGCCTGAAATACCGCCTGCGAACTCATTCCGTAAGTAGTAAAGCGTTTTTTGATTTTCGGTATAATTTCCTGGATATATTCATTATCCAAACAAAGAACTGCAAGGCCGTAAAATGGAATTCTGTCGATAAAGCTTAAAAACACATCCTTTATGGCGTCTATATCCTTATAAAAATCAAGGTGCTCTTTATCGATATTGGTTACTACTGCTATAGCGGGTGAATATTTTAAAAAAGATCCGTCACTTTCATCGGCTTCGGCGACTATGTAGTTGCCTTGTCCGAGGAGAGCATTTGAATCTATGCTTTTAAGTTTTCCGCCTATCACTACTGTAGGATCAAGCCCACCTTTTGCAAGAACTGATGATATTATGGATGTAGTTGAAGTTTTACCATGTGCGCCTGCAACTGCAATACTGTATTTAAGCCGCATGAGTTCCGCCAGCATTTCAGCTCTAGGTATTACAGGTACGGATAATTGTGTTGCAGCAACCACTTCAGGGTTTTTTGAGCTGACTGCCGAAGAAATAACGACAACATCGGCTCCTTCTATATTGGTTTCATCATGTCCCTTATAAATTGTACCTCCGAGTCTTTTTAAACGATCTGTAATATCAGTTAAAGCCTTATCGGAACCCGAAACTTTATACCCAAGATTCAAAAGCAACTCAGCTATTCCGCTCATGCCGATTCCGCCGATTCCTACAAAATGTATATGATATTTTTTTCTATACATGTTTATTGCCGCCTTTAGGATCAAGCATTTGATAACAGTCGTTTACTATCACAGCTGCTGCATCAGGCATGCCGAATGTTTTTGACAAAGTTGCCATTTTGTGAAGCTCCTTTGGATTTTGGGAAAAATACTCAATTTTTTCGGCAAGTATTTTTCCGCTTAAATCCTTTTCAGCAATCATTTCCGCCGCACCTGCATCACAAAGCTCCTGTGCATTTTGAGTCTGGTGATCATTTGCTGCATAAGGATAAGGGATATAAATTGCTCCGCGGCCTATTACTGTAATTTCCGCAACAGTAGTCGCTCCGGCTCTGCAGATTATTAAATCAGCCTGACTGTACTTTATTGCCATATCATCGAAAAACGGTTTTACATCGCCATAGATTTTGTTTTGCTCATAGGCTTTGGCAACAGTTTCTTCATCTAAAGAGCCAGTCTGATGCACAAAAAAAAGACTTTCTTTATTTTTGATATATAAGAGAGCTTCAATAATGGCCATATTTATGCTGTGAGCACCCTGGCTCCCTCCAATGATCAATACGTTAAATGCACTTTTGTTCTGTTCGTAATCTGCAATATCTTTTTTCGCGATATCTGTTATTTCTTTTCTTAAGGGGTTTCCTGAAAAAATTATATTTTTTGTATGTGCCAGCTTTTTTGTTTTTTCAAACGATATATATATCCGATTGGCAAACCTTGACAGCATACGGTTTGTAATTCCGGGTAAAATGTTTTGCTCATGCAGTCCTATTTTAATTCCAAGGAGCCATGCCATAAAAATTATAGGGCCTGAAGAATAACTGCCCACGCCAAAAACAAGGTTGGGCTTAAAGCTTTTTATTATTGCAAATGATTCAAACATGCCTTTTGGTATCTTAAAAGCCGATATTAACTGCTTTGTGATACCGCGTCCTTTTATACCTTCAACCGTTATCCTTTTATGATTGAAACCGGCTTTTGCTAAAGTTGTTTTTTCAAAAGAATTACCCACTCCGACAAACAGAATGCCGGTTTCGGGATTCCTTGAAATAAATTCCTGTGCTATAGCTATTCCGGGAAACAAATGACCTCCAGTGCCGCCTCCTGCTATAATAATACGCATGGGCTTTATACTTGCCTGCTGTTTGTGTTTTTATGAGCAGATTTTCCTATATTCATGAGTATTCCCACTGCTGCCATATTAATAAGAAGTGATGTTCCTCCATAACTTAAAAACGGCAGTGTAAGTCCTTTTGTCGGCAAAAGACCGAGTGTAACACCCATATTTATACAAGCCTGCATGCCTATTGTGATTGTAATCCCTGTCGCCAGCAATGCGCCAAAAGGCTCTTCGGTTTTTCTGGCAATACTGATCCCTCTTATTAAAATAAATGCATATAGAATAATGATTACTACAACACCGGCAAGCCCCAATTCCTCACCAATAACAGAAAGAATAAAATCTGTATGAGGTTCGGGCAGATAATAAAGTTTCTGATAGCCGTTACCTATGCCTGTGCCCCATATTCCGCCTGTTCCGAAAGCCATTAAAGAGTGAACGATCTGGTATCCTTCATCAGAACAATATTGCCATGGGTCCCAGAAGCTTATCCAGCGTCTAAGCCTGTAAGGCTCTTTTAACATATAAATATAGGCAACCGGCAGTAATGGAAGAACCGAAGAAGCAAGATATAATATTCTGACTCCTCCGACAAAAAGCATTGTCCATGTTAAAGCGCAGAGTATAATAAGGGAGCCGAAATCCGGTTGAAGGGATAAAAGCAATGTAAAAATTGCAAGCACAATCACATGCGGCAAAAAGCCTACGTAAAAATTTTTAATATCTTCCTGTTTTTTGTTTATTGAGTATGCAAGATATATAATCATCGCAAGACGCGCAAATTCGGAAGGTTGAATTGTAAAGCCACCTAAGTGCAACCACCTTGCAGATCCTCCGGCTGTATATCCTATGCCCGGAATATGTATGGCGAGAAGTAAAATAATTGAAAAGATAAGAATAGGGTAGGCTAACGCCTTGTAATATCTGTAATTGAAATGTCTGCAGATTACCAGTGCTATAACTCCTGCTGCGGCAAACATAGCTTGTTTTTTTAAGAAAAAATAATCGGTTCCGAATTTTTTCAAAGCTAGAACTGAGCTTGCACTGTAAACCATGATTATCCCGATTATTACCAGAATAAAAACGGGTAACAGAAGTTTTATATCATAATATCCCGGCGATTCTTGGGCCACGGATAATATTTGTTTATTACGTTTAATCATTACCGGCCGTTTTAGCTATTTTAAGGATTTCTTCACGAAAGATCTCTCCTCTGTGTGCATAACTTTTAAACATGTCAAAGCTTGAACATGCCGGAGATAAGAGAACAACATCATCAGATTCTGCTGATCTGCTTGCCGAAAAGATGGCATCTTCAAGTGAGTCTGACAAAATAGTATCGACTTTATCGCCAAGAGCGGATTTTATTTTTTCTTTTGCTTCTCCAATAGCAATTAGTCTTTTTACATGTTTTTTGACAGTGTCTGCCAATAAACCAAAATTACTTCCTTTGTCACGGCCTCCCATTATCAGGATAACTGGGGTATTAAATACTTCCAGCGCTTTTATAACAGAATCAACAGTAGTAGCTTTTGAATCATTATAGTATTTTACTTCATTTATAGTTGTTATATATTCAATCCTGTGTGCAAGTCCTGTAAAGTTTTTTAAGGCTGATTTTATTCCGGTCCAATTGCCTCCTGCGGCAAAACTTGCAAGAGTTGCCGCAGCAACATTTTCCATGTTATGTTTTCCCAAAAGATTTATTGCAGAAAAAGGCAAAGAATAATTGCCCTCAAAAACATCAACCGGGTCTGCTGCCTCCTGATTTATGACGGCAAAGTCTTTCGATAAATTAAAAACAATACGGTCGTCTGTAATTTTTGCATACTCATTGTAATTGTTTGCAGCAGTATGGTTAAAAAAGGGCAGTTTGCTGCATTTAATATCTTCTGCCACAGGGAAAATATATTTATCCGAGGCATTGAATACAGCATAATCATTTTCTTTCTGATTTTTAAATACTTTCATCTTTGACTTTGTGTATGCGTTAAAATCAGGATAACGGTCAAGATGGTCTTCGGAAATATTAAGTAAAACACTTACCTTTGGCCTGAAAACATCAATTGTATCAAGTTGGAAGCTGCTGATTTCTGCAACAATAATATCCGCCTTATTTCCGGAGTCGATATAATCAATAAGAGGGTTGCCAATGTTCCCTCCGACAAAAACTTTCAGGCCCGATTCTTCAAGCATTTTACCAATCAGAGTTGTTGTTGTAGTCTTGCCATTTGTTCCCGTTATTGCAACTATCGGTTCTTTAATAAATCTTGAAGCAAGCTCTATCTCTCCCATAATGATTGCACCGCATCTTGCAGCATTTGCAACAGGATCAATCGTATGAGCAACGCCGGGGCTTAGAACAATAATTTCCGAATTCATAAAAGAAGAAGGATTGTGAACCCCCAGTTCAACATTTATCCCGATCTTTGAAAGATTATTTGCAGCATCGAAAAGATTTGCATCCTTTGAAGAGTCGGTTGCAATGACATCAGCGCCTCTTTTTTTTAAAAAGACAGCAGTAGATATTCCTGTTTTGCCAAGCCCAACAACTAGTATTTTCTTTCCGGATAATTTCATCCTGATCCCTGTTTATTATCTTATTTTCAGCGTGCTTAAAGACAGAAGCGCAAGGGCAACCGCAATAATCCAGAATCGTACTATCACTTTTGGTTCAGGCCATCCTTTGAGTTCAAAGTGATGATGAAGAGGCGCCATTTTAAATATTCTTTTGCCTTTAGTTATCTTGAAAAAGCAAACCTGAAAAATTACAGACAGGGCTTCAATAACAAATAATCCTCCGACAATAACAAGCAATAGCTCCTGTTTTGTAATTACAGCAACTGTTCCGATAACGCCGCCTAAACAAAGAGATCCGGTATCTCCCATAAATATCTGTGCCGGATATGCGTTAAACCACAAAAAACCTAAACCTGCTCCGACAAGGCAGCCGCAGAATATAACTACTTCCCCGCTTCCAGCTACATGGGGTATTTGAAGATACTCGGCAATTTTGATGTTTCCGCCAACATAAGCTAAAATCATGTAAGTAACTGCCACAATAGTTGTAGGGCCTATAGCAAGCCCGTCAAGACCGTCTGTCAGATTAACCGCATTTGAGGTTCCCACGATAACAAAGGCGGCAAAGAAAATATAAAAAACGCCAAGGTCAGGCGAAATGTTTTTAAAAAAAGGAACAATCAGAGTGCTTGAAAAATTGGGACTGATATAGATAAAGGTGCTTATGATTAATGCCAGTGCCGATTGCAGGATAAATTTATTGCGTGGGATTAACCCCATATTTTGCTTTTTGACCTGCTTGAGATAATCATCTGCAAATCCTATTAAAGCGTAGCCTATTGTTGCAAGAAGAAGTATCCAGACATAGTAATTTGAAAGATTACTCCACAGAAGTGTTGTCACTACCAGCGAAAAGGCAATCAGCGTTCCTCCCATAGTTGGTGTGCCGGTTTTTTTCTGATGCCCTTTTGGCCCTTCTTCCCTAATGTGCTGGCCGATCTGCAACTTGGTGAGTTTGCGGATTACCCAGGGCCCTAAGAGAAAGCAAATTAAAAAGGCAGTTAAAACCGCATATATTGTTCTGAATGTAATGTACCTGAATACATTAAATGCAGAAAATGTTGTGTGAAGCGGATATAATAAATGATAAATCATACTTTATCCTTAATTAACTTTGCCGATGTTCCTGCCCATTCTTTTAATTTTGCAACTATTTTTTCCATTGCCATAGCCCTTGAGCCTTTAATAAGTACGCAATCTGTTGGTATTAACCATTCTTTCAGATCGCTTATAATATCTTCCTGTGATCCTGTGAAAACAGAAGAAACATCCATGCCTCCTATAATTGCACCAGCTGCCACATTGGCGGAAAATTGACCTGTGGCATAAAGCCTTTCAATGCCGAATTCAGCACAAAACTCGCCTATTTTTTTATGCAGAGCTTCAGAATAAATTCCAAGTTCCAGCATATCACCGGCAACAAGCACTCCTCTTTTGTTACCTTTTAAACCTGCAAGTGATCTTATGGCTGCTTCCATGGAATCCGGGTTTGCATTGTAGGTATCATCAATAATAGTAACCCCGTTTCCCAAAGCAAAAATATTCATCCTGCTTTTTGCACTGGTGAAATTTTCAAGACCCGCCTTTATATCATGTGCGCTGAGTTTAAGAAGATATCCTACAGAAGCGGCAGCAAGCGCATTCGGCACCATAAAATGTCCTGTTACGGGAAGTTCTACTCTTATAGCATCCTCGGGAAGTTTTAGTGTAAATGAGGTTGATGTTTTATTTATCTCGATCGAAGATGCTTTAATCAATGCTTTTTGTGAAAGCCCAAAGTAAATTTTGTTTCTTTGTGTTTTGCGGGCAAGCTTCATGACTCTTTCATCATCTGCGTTAAGAATAACTGTTCCATCCGGTTTGATGTCGTTTAATAGCTCCCCTTTGGCATTCATAATACCTTCAATAGATTTTAATCCTTCAAGATGCGCTCTGCCTATATTTGTTATTATACCGATGTCAGGTTTGCATATTTGGGCAAGTCTTGCTATTTCTCCCGGATGATTCGTTCCAAGTTCAACAACCGCCCATTTATTAAATGGGCTTAGCTTAAGAAGGGTTAAGGGAAGGCCAATCTCGTTGTTTAAATTCCCTATTGTTGAAAGAGTATCAAAATGGCGGGAAACAATCGCGCTTGTCATTTCTCTTGTAGATGTTTTGCCGTTTGAGCCTGTAATCGCTATTACGGAAACATTTGCTCTTTTCCTGTTATAGGCTGCAATATCCCCAAGCGCTTTAGTAGTATTATCGACTTCAACACAAAACACATCCGGATTGTCTGATTTGTTACATAAAAGCTCTGCTGTTTTTTGTCTGTTTATGACCAGACCTTTAATATTTTTTGTGATAACTTCTTTTGCAAAATTATGTCCGTCGAAATTAATACCTTCAATGGCAACAAAAAGTTCGCCGGCAGTTATTGTCCGTGAATCAATGGAGATACCTGTAAATGTGTGCCTGTTTCCCCCGGAAACAACAACACCTTCTGTTGCTTTTAATATTTCATCTTCAGACCACGGAATAAGTTGTTTCATATATTATCTCTTTGTTTCTATCTGCAAAAGCGCAGACATTGCTTCCTGTCTGTCATCAAAAGGAAATGAATCTTTTCCTATAAGCTGATAAGTTTCATGGCCCTTCCCGGCTATTAGTATAACATCGCCAGCTTCTGCGATTTTAATTCCAAGATGTATGGCCTTTTTCCTGTCAGGTTCGACAAAGTAGCCTTTTTTATCAGTTAAAAGTCTATATTCGGTTGGTTCATATCTGTTTGTCGTATTCCGTTTTATACCGGTTAATATTTGATCTGTTATTTCCATGGGATCTTCTGTTCTTGGATTGTCGGATGTAATAACTGCAATATCGGAAAGGCGCGCAACTTCTTCTCCCATAAGAGGGCGTTTTGTTTTGTCTCTGTCGCCTCCGCACCCGAAAACACATATCAGTCTGTTTTTTGTAATAGGTCTTAAAGACAGAAGTACATTTTTCAATGCATCAGGAGTATGTGCGTAATCCACATAGACCGATATGCCGGTTTTGTTGTTTATTCTTTCAAGGCGTCCCGGAATTACAGAAAGTGATTCAATTCCCTTTTTTATTATGTCTAAAGAGATTCCAAGTCCAAAAGCAACGCCTGCTGCACTTCTGATATTTTCGATATTATGTTTTCCCACAAGATCAGACTCAATTTCAACAGAGCTTTCGGGAGTTGAAATTAAAGTCTTTATCCCCCTTGCATTTATTGTTGAATTAGTTGCATATACAGTGCATCCGGTATCAGAGCCTGTTTTTATGCATTTTACCGAAAGATTGCCGGAAAGTACTTTTCCCCTTTTGTCATCGCAGTTTATTACGGCAAAAGCTTTCTCTTTTTTTGGTCCGGTAACAAGTGATTCTGTAAAAAGTTTTTTCTTAACCTCCCAGTAACTTTCCATATTCGTATGGTAGTCAAGGTGATCCTGTGTGAGGTTTGTAAAAACAGCGGCATCAAAGAAACAGCTTTCAATTCTGAACAGATCTATGGCATGGGATGACACCTCCATAACCACATGGGTTATGCCGTCATTTACCATTTCAGAAAGAATTTGTTGAAGATCAAGTGACTCAGGTGTTGTTACCGGGCTTGGAAAGGTTTTTCCTGAATAACGGCAATTAATCGTTCCTATTACACCTGTTTTAAAACCAGCGGCATGGAGAATACTTTCTACAAGATAAGCAGTAGTCGTTTTGCCATTTGTCCCTGTAATACCGATAATAACTAATTTTTCGGAAGGGTTCCCACAATATTTTGCGGCAATCCTGCCAAGAGCCTTTCTTGTGTTTTCAACCTCGATTATAATAGAATTTTTGACCATCTTTTTTTGAACCACTATTGCAGACGCACCTTTTTCCATTGCCGCATCAATAAAATCGTGGCCGTCTGCCTTGTGTCCAGGTATAGCAACGAAAAGGCCGGATGGTTTTACATCCTGTGCCCTGTAATGTATCGAGCCTATATCAGGATCAGGACAACAATCCGTTATATTTATGGCTTTTAAAAGAGATGATAATTTCAACCCAGCACCCTGCTTTCCCGCGAAACTCTGATTTTGTCTGTTTCTCTATTATCAGGCAGTATATTAAGATAAGTGAGAGTTTCCTGGGCTATCTTCTTGAAAGCCGGAGCTGCTACAATACCACCATAGTGATTTTTCCTGGGCTCATCTACTATAACAAGTATGGCTATTTCCGGATCTTCAACAGGGGCAAAGCCGATAAAAGATGCAATGTATTTATTCCTCGCGTATTTTCCTGTTTTATCGATTTTCTGGGCGGTTCCGGTTTTACCGCATACCGTGTAGCCATCAAGCGTTGCATTGAACCCTGTTCCTTCTTTGGTTGTTACAGCCATTAGTATTTTTGCTATCGTATCAGCTGATTCGGATGAAATTGCCTGTCTTACAGGTGTAGGCTCAAAACGTTTAATCGTTTTGCCTTTATCATCCGATATAGCCTGAACAATATATGGTTTCATTAAAAGACCATTGTTTGCTATTGCCGAAGTTGCTGAAATAAGTTGTAAAGGAGAGGCGGAGATTCCCTGCCCAAAAGATATGGCTCCAACATCAATCTCGCGCCAGTTTTTATATGAAGATAGAAAACCTGATGTTTCGCCCGGGCAATTGATTCCTGTTTTTTCGCCGAACCCGAAATCCTTAAGGGTTTCATACAAAGCCTTGGGCCCTATTTTGTTTACAATTTTATATGCGCCTATATTGCTTGAATATTTTATGATATCTTTAACCGTCAACCAACCGTAAGGATGTGTATCGTGTATAATATTTTTCCCAACTTTATATTCTCCGTTTTCACAGTAAAAAATAGTGTTTGGTTTACAATTGCCGTGCTCTATTGCAGCAGCAGCTGTAAAAATTTTCATTGTTGAACCCGGTTCAAACGGATCGGTTATAGCTCTGTTCCTCCACAATTGCTTATCGAATTTTGTAAATGAATTCGGATTTAAAGATGGATAATGCGCCATAGCCAGAATGGCACCTGTTTTGGGAACCATTACCATTGCAATTCCGGATTTGGCCGAGCTATCAACCACAGCTTCTTTTAATGCTGTTTCAGTTATGTATTGAATTGCCTGATCAATTGTCAGAACCAGATTATTGCCATTATAATTACCGGGATTTTTTTCAGTATCAAAACCCTGACCCAGAGCGTCTTTTAAAATAATACTATTTCCATTCGAGCCTTTAAGCTGATTGTCAAAATAAAACTCCAGACCTTCAAGGCCATTGCCGTCAATACCTGTAAAGCCTATGGTCTGAGCCGCAAGTGTTTTTTGCGGATAAACTCTGTTGTGCTCTGATAAAAAGCACATACCTTCAATATCAAGATTTCTTACTGCATATACTTCTTTCGGTGTTGCCTTGCGTTTTATCCAAACAAAGGGCTTGCCGGAAGAAAGAGTTCTTTTAATAAAATCTGCACGCATATTAAGAGATTTTGCAATCTTCTTTGCTGCTATTGTTTTATTTGTTATTTTGGCAGGGTAGGCAGCAATTGAAATTGTATCTACTGATACGGCTATTTCGCGCAAATTAGCATCATAAATAGTGCCTCGCTTGCCTGTTTCTTTAAAAGGCTTTTCATATTGATTGGCCGCTTTTTCTGCAAGCCAGGAGCTTTGATAAATTTGCAGATAACCGGCTTTTGCAACTATAGCCACAAGGCAAAAGGCAAAAAAAATTCCAACTATTGTAATGCGTAGTTTTATATATTGTTTATTGGCATTTCTCATTGAATTATAATAATTTGCTCAGTTGTCGGCATGACCAGCCCGAGTTTTGTTGTTGCGATTTTAACTATTCTGCGTGGTGATTTAAGCCGTGCGATTTCAATCTTGAGATTATTTTGCAATGTTGCAAGTTTAAGATTTCTATTCGATTCTTTTGCTATTTCATAACCGGTCTTAACACACTGAATTCTGCTCCAGGTGTAAATAAAAAGTTCGGCTGAAAATATTGCCATAAAAACAGACCAGATTCCGATAATCTTAAGCCTGGTTTTTTTATCTTTAAGGTTATTCTTCAATTGGTTGTTCCTTGCTATATTGTTTCTGCCGCTCTGAGTTTTGCACTTCTTGACATAGGATTTATGTTAATTTCTTCTTTGCCGGGAGCTATTGCTTTTTTATTCAAGGCTCGCATTAATTTGGTCTTGTTGCAGACGCACTTTGGAAATTTTGGAGGACAAACACAATCTTTTTCCATTTCTTTAATTTTTTGTTTTACGATTCTGTCTTCCAAAGAGTGAAAAGTTAAAACACAAAGACGCCCTTTTGGGTTTAATAAACCGGCAACATTGTCCATAAACCCGGAAAGCATTTCGAGTTCTTTATTAACAGCGATTCTAAGTGCCATAAATGTACGTGTAGCAGGATGAATTTTTGACTTATGTTGTATTTTTATTGGAATTGAAGCACATATTATTTTAGCAAGTTGTGCACTTGTATCGATTTTGCACTCCTTTCTTGCTTTAACTATATTTCGTGCTATATTTCTTGCCCATGACTCTTCGCCATAATTTCTTATTAGTTTCTCAAGATCTATTTCACTCAATTTGTTAATTAAGTCTTCGGCCTTGATATCGGAATCCGTGTTCATTCGCATATCAAGAGGCTCTGCGTTTTTGAAACTAAACCCTCTTTTGCTGGAGCTTATTTGATGAAGAGATAATCCTAAATCAAGCAATATACCGTCAACTTTTGAGATATTGCATTCCGAAAGAAATTCGGGCAGTCGAATGAAATTACCATGAAACAAATGGATGTTTGATAGGTTTAGATTTAAAACGTTTTTTGCATTCTTAATTGCATCTTTATCCTGATCAACCCCTATAAATATTCCATTCGGCATTATTTTTTCACAAATGGCTTTTGCATGACCAGAACCTCCAATAGTGCAATCCGCATAAATTTTACCGGGCATGCAATCAAGATAATGAATAATTTCTTTTGTCATTACAGGGATATGATAAGGTTGCATCAATCAGATTCCTAGTTTTGCAATTTCGTTTCTGACCTCCTCCTTTTTGCTGTCTGCTTCCAGTTGTTCAAGCTCCTTATTCCAATTATCAAGCGACCAGATTTCAAAATGATCAAGGGCTCCAACCAACACCATATCCTTTTCAAGTCCTGAGTATTGCCTTAAGGTGGGAGGAATCAGTATTCTATCGTTTTTATCACATAAACATTCAAAGGCTCCGCCTATAAATACTCTCCTGAAGCGGCGCATGCTTTCGCTTTTTTCTGCAAGTGATAGTATTTTATTTTCTATTTTTCTCCATTCTTCAAAAGTGTAAGCATAAAGGGTTCCGTCCATCCGGGATACAAAAACGCCGTCATTCTCTGAATTTCTTATTATTTCCCGAAATCTTGCAGGAATGATTATGCGCCCTTTTTTATCTATGGTATGAAAGGATGTCCCTCTGAACATATTAGGCCTTTTTATTTTTTGGTTTTATTTATTGTTCACATAAAACCACTATTATTCAGATATAACCACTTTGCTCCACTATTTTTATAAATGCTATATTTAAACGAAAGTGTCAAGAAAAAAATAAAATTGATATAATTATTTTTTATAATAATTTATTAATGTTAAACGAAATAATAAAAAAATAACAAGGGTGGTTGATTGTGGATAAGTTTATGAACAATTATTTAGTGTATATATAAATATGATAAGAATTGGGGCTATAGGCTTTTATGAATTTTATCAATTTGTTATAGCGCACCATGTTTAAGGTTCTCATGGTATTGGCGAATGTTCCGATTCTTAGAAAAATTAATGCAGTCGGGGAAAATATTTTTTTATCAACTATTTTTCAAAAGCTCATGCAGGCTTTTAATATTATTCTTGACATATCATGAAATTAGAATTAATTTTTAAAACTTTGTATAGGTTATGTGGAAATCAATAGCAGGCAGATAAAGCTTTCTTGCTTTCCTGCCGATTTTAAAGCCATTTTTTGCCTTTTCACAAAGCTTTAGCTTTTAAAAGTTTATTAAAACTATGATTAGAAAAAATGTATATTAATTATGTTTGAAAGTTTAAGTGAAAAACTAGAAAATATATTCAAGCAGCTTAAAGGGCACGGCAAATTAACTGAAAAGAATATTGAAGAAGGCTTAAAAGAAGTCAGAATGGCACTTCTTGAGGCTGATGTCCATTATAAGGTTGTTAAAAAACTTGTTGCTGATATAAAAGAGCGTTCTTTAGGCCAGGAAGTTATGGCAAGCCTGACGCCGGGGCATCAGGTTATTAAGATAGTAAATGATGAGCTTACCCGGCTTATGGGTTCTTCGCACCAGGAAATTGTTCTTTCCGGGCCTGTGCCTGCTTCCATAATGCTTGTAGGTCTCCAGGGTTCGGGGAAAACGACTACGGCCGGAAAACTTGCGATTTTTTTAAGGCAAAAAGGAAAGAAGCCTTTTCTTGTTCCTGCGGATGTTTATCGGCCTGCTGCTATTGATCAGTTGAAAAAGATTGCGGATCAAATTGGTGCGCCTGTTTTTGATTCAACTATTGATATGGATCCTGTTGATATATGCCTGAAAGCAAAAACAGCTGCTTTGAGACAAGGTTGCGATACGCTTATTCTTGATACGGCGGGACGTCTTCATATTAATGAAGAGCTTATGGCTGAGCTTGGCCGCATAAAGGATACGGTTAAACCATCTGATATACTGCTTATTGCTGATGCTATGACTGGACAGGATGCTGTTAATATCGCAAAATCCTTTGACAGCTCGCTTGATATCGGTGGTGTGATTCTTACCAAAATGGATGGTGACGCCAGGGGAGGTGCAGCATTATCCATAAAGGCAATAACAAACAAACCCATAAAATTTATAGGGGTTGGTGAGAAATTAAGCGCACTTGAACCATTTTTTCCGGACAGAATGTCTTCAAGAATACTTGGAATGGGAGATATTCTGACCTTTATTGAAAAGGCACAGTCCGTTTCCGATGAGAAACAAGCCATTGAGCTTGAAAGGAAATTAAGAAAAAGCCAGTTCACTTTAGAAGATTTTCGTGACCAGATGGCCCAAATTCGCAAAATGGGTTCAATATCCGATCTTCTTGGCATGATTCCAGGATTAGGTAAAAACAAACAGCTTAAAAACTTAACCGTCGATGAAACAGAGTTGGTTAAAATTGAAGCGATAATTAATTCCATGACTCCTTTAGAACGCAGACAATATACCATAATTAATGGAAATCGAAGAAAAAGGATTGCCAAAGGGAGCGGAACTAGCGTACAAGATATAAATAGACTTCTTAAAAATTATGCTCAGGCTATGAAAATAATGAAACAAATTAACAAAGGCGGTATGCGCGGTATCAAACGTGGCATGTTGCCGTTTTAGAGGAGAAGTAAAAATATGGCAGTTAAAATCAGATTGGCAAGGCATGGAGCAAAGAAAAGGCCCTTTTACAGAATTGTCGTTGCTGATTCCGAACACCCAAGAGATGGCAGGTATATAGAAGCGGTAGGCACTTATGATCCAATTATTGACCCTGCAAAGATTTCTCTCAAGGGAGAACGTATAAAATACTGGATCGGTCAGGGAGCAAAACCTACAGATACAGTCAAAAATATTTTGAAAAAAGAAAATATATAGATTATTCTTATTACATAATATTTTATGTTGTACCCTTTGTCCTCAATCGCAAATTAAAAAGGAGATGGAGCCATGAAAGATCTGATCTATTTAATAGCGCAGGCCCTGGTTGATAATCCTGAACAAGTGACAGTTGGAGAGGTGCAGGGAAACCAAACCTCTGTTTTAGAACTCAAAGTTGCTAAAGAGGATCTGGGAAAGGTAATAGGGAAACAGGGCAGAACCGCCAGGGCAATGCGGACAATTTTAAGCGCGGCATCTGCAAAAGTAAAAAAGCGTACCGTGCTGGAAATTATTGAATAATCTGTGAGTAAAAAGAGTTTAATTGCAATCGGAAAGATCTTGGGTGCCCATGGAATCTATGGTGCGGTGAAGGTCTATGCCTATTCAGAGTCATTTTCCGTTTTTAAAACCGGCAATGAGCTGTATCTAAAGAATGATCACGATTCAACCGGCTCTTGCTACAGAATAAAAGGGTTTACGCCTCATTTCCGTTTTGCGCTTGTTTTTTTTGAAGGGGTAGACTCAAGGGATTTGGCTCACAGTTTAAAGGGCTTTGAGATTTTTATCGAAAAGTCAAAGCTCCCCGAACTTGAAGAAAAAACTTATTACTGGAATGATATAATCGGGCTTTATGTATATGCATCGGATGGTGATTATCTTGGTAAGATTGAATCAATTATACAAACAGGCAGCAATGATGTATATGTTGTAAATAATGAAGGAAAAGAAGCTCTTATTCCGGCATTGGAATCTGTTGTTTTAAATATTGATCTTGACCAAAAAACCATGAAAGTTAAATTGCCCGAAGGCTTGTAGCAAACATTTTGTAATGGACTTATGATGAAATTTACAGTTCTTACAATATTTCCTGAAATGTTTAATTCTTTCTGGTCTTATGGAATAATTAAAAAAGCGATTGAAGAAAACCATATTTTTGCTTCTGCAATTAACATAAGAGATTTTACAAAAGATAAGCACAAGACAACTGATGACAGGCCTTATGGTGGTGGTTGCGGAATGGTTATGAAGCCTGAACCTCTGGCAGATGCCATTAGAGCGGCAAAAGAAAATAATCCTGATTCGAGGACAATTTTATTAAGCCCTCAGGGAAGTATTTTTAATCAGCAATTAGCAGTTGAATTAGCTGAATCAAAAGGACTTAACCTGATTTGTGGAAGATATGAGGGCGTAGACGAACGTATAAGCAGTAATTTTATTGATGATGAAATTTCCATAGGTGATTATGTATTGATGGGCGGGGAACTTGGAGCAATGGTAATTATTGAAGCAGTTACTCGTCTGATTCCCGGAGTACTTGGCAGCCCTGACTCAGCTTCGCAGGATTCATTCTCCGGCAAGTTGCTTGATTACTGCCATTATACAAGGCCAAGAGATTTTGAAGGATCGAAAGTGCCGGAAGTCTTGCTTTCCGGAAATCATAAGGATATTGATAACTGGAGACTTGAGGCTTCTTTAATACGCACTTTTTTAAAACGGCCGGATCTTATAGAAAATAAGCCGCTTACAAAACAGGAAAATGAAATACTGAAAAAATGGTGCCGCGATATTGAAAATATTATTCAAACCCAATCTTTACGTGGCTCTGGTACATTATCCGGTAATTAATAAATCAGGAGATATTATAGCATCTGCAATAACGAACCTTGATCTGCATGACATGGCAAGAGCGGCAAAAACATACGGGGTAAAAAAATTTTACGTTGTTACACCGCTTGATGATCAAAAAGAGCTTGCCGGGCAAATAATTTCTCATTGGACAAGTGGAGCAGGATCAGCGCTTAATCCCAAAAGGCGCGAGGCTCTTGAGTTGATATATATTAAAGACTCAATTAAAGATGTTATAGAAGAAATAAGTTTAAAAGAAAAGAGTTGTCCGAAAACAGTAGTAACAAGTGCAAAAGATAGTAAGGATTACATCAGCTTTTTTGAATTAAAAAATATGCTCAAAGATTCAAGTCCGCATCTTATAGCTTTTGGAACAGGTTGGGGGCTTGCTGAAGAAATAATTTCAAACGCTGATTATATGCTTGAACCGATAAAAGGAAATACTGATTACAACCACCTTTCAGTAAGATCGGCTTGCTCAATTATTTTAGACAGACTTATTTGTGGTTGAAAACAGGCTTTTTTGCAAATAGAAATTTTAGTTATACTTGTTTTTGCTATACTTCATGGTGAAAACAAAATATATTTTATATTAGGAGATTAACAATGGACCCATTAAAACAGTTGGCACTTGAAACCATGCGGCTTGATTTTCCCACATTTAAAACGGGAGATACGGTAAAAGTCCATGTCAAAATAAAAGAAGGTGAAAAAGAGCGGATTCAGGTATTTGAAGGAGTTATTATCGGCAGACACAGAAAAACCACCAATTCAACTTTTACCGTAAGAAAAGTATCATACGGTGTTGGTGTAGAACGTATATTTCAGCTTAATTCACCTATTTTAGATAGAATTGAAGTTATGAGCCATGGCCGGGTAAGGCAGTCGAAAATTTATTACCTTCGTAAACTCAGAGGCAAAGCGGCCAGGTTAAAAGAACGGCGCGTAAATTAAATTTAAGTAACTTTATAATTAGAAGCGAATCCATGGGAAACAACCTGTGGGCATATGAATTGAGTGCCTTTGAAAAAGGCTATAGAAAAATAGCGGGCGTAGATGAGGCCGGCAGAGGACCTATTGCCGGCCCTGTTGTTTCCGCAGCAGTAATTCTTCCTCTTTCGCATGCTATTGAAGGCGTTACAGACTCAAAAAAATTAACTCCCAAGAAACGTAATTTTCTTTACAACATTATATATGAACGTGCTATTTCCATAGGAGTGGGGATAATTGACCCACCGGAAATTGAGCGTATAAATATTCTTAGAGCATCTCTTCTTTCTATGTCAATTGCGGTTCAAAACCTTAAGCCGAAATCCGATTTTCTTCTTATTGATGGGATATTTCAAATTCCCTATGCCCTTTCGCAGCAAGCTATTGCTCACGGTGATTCTTTGAGTTTATCAATTGCTGCGGCATCAATAGTTGCAAAAGTCACAAGAGACAGGCTTATGGAGAGGTATCATTATGAATATCCCGAATATGGCTTCATAAAACATAAAGGATATCCGACCAAAGAACACAAAGAAGCTGTTCGCAGATTCGGGATTTGTCCTATTCACAGGAGAACTTTTAAAGGGGTGAAAGAAGAATAGTATATGCCGTCAAAAGATCAACTTTTTGGAAAAGAAGGTGAATCTCTTGCCGTTTTATATCTCAAAAAAAAAGGATATAAAATACTTGAGCAAAATTATCGCACCAAATTCGGTGAAATTGATATAATTGCAAAAGAAAAAAACACCTTGGTATTTGTTGAAGTAAAATCCAGAAAAACCGGCGGGTTTGGAAGTCCCAAATACGCAGTGACTCCAAAAAAAATGAAAAAAATATCCATGGTTGCTCTTTACTTTTTAAAAATTACTAATCAAAGCGGTGTAAAAGCAAGATTTGATGTTGTAGCAATCAGTCCGGGAGTACAAGAACCTGAAATTGAAATAATAAAAAATGCGTTTGATCTTGCTTATGGATAATACAGAAACCTCAGTTATATCCGGCACTCTTTATGTTGTTGCAACTCCCATAGGAAACAGGGATGATATTACTTTAAGAGCATTAAAGGTTTTAAGTAATGTTGATCTTATTGCAGCAGAAGATACCCGCCATACAGGAAATTTTCTATCTTTTCATAATATAAAAAAAAGCCTGATATCTTATCACGAATATAATGAAGAAAAACGGACACCGGACTTGATTGCCAGGCTTAATGCAGGAGCATCTGTTGCGCTTGTTACTAATGCGGGCACACCGCTTTTATCCGATCCCGGATTTCGGCTGGTAAAAGAAGCTGTCGCTGCCGGAATAAACATTGTTCCGGTTCCCGGCGTATCCGCAGCCATAGCTGCTTTAAGTATTTCCGGGCTACCGACGGATTCTTTTATTTTTATCGGTTTTTGTCCCAGAAAAAAACAAAAACGTCTGGATCTGTTGAGTGAGATAAATAAAGAAAAAAGGACTATAGTATTTTACGAATCGCCAAAAAGAATTATACGGTTTCTCGAAGAAGTACTTGATGTAATGGGTGAGAGATATTGCGTTTTAACACGTGAACTGACCAAGATTTACGAAGAGATTATAAGAGGAACCCAGGCCGAAATACTTTATATTTTAAAGCAGCGCCCCGAAATAAAAGGGGAGATAACTATGCTGATATCCGGCTATAAAGAAAAAGATGATTATTCTTATGATATTCTAGTAAAGGAACTTACCGAAAGTATATATGAGCAAAAAACTCCATTGCCTGTTCTATCAAAAGAAAAAGCAAAAAAATTTGGTCTATCAAGAAAACAGGTTTATGAAGAAGCTTTAAGGATAAAAAAAGAAGTTAAAGAGTAGATAGTTCTATGTTAAGATTTATAGTATGTTACTATTCATGATATCTCTTTTGAAATATTATCATAAACGTTTTTGATGGGGATTTTTTTCTCAAGTGCTATCTTTTTGCATACTTCGTATTCAGGAACAAACCGTGAGGTACCGTCCGGATTTGTGATACATTTTACCGAAATCATACCATAGCTTGTTTCCATTTCAGCCTGTCGTCTTGCCAGCTTTTTCCTTTGAAGTTCGTGATATCTGACACCTGTTGTAGTAGTTTCGGATAATATCCGGTTAATTACAGTATCCTTATTGTAATAGTTGCAAATCACATACAGCTTTGTTCCCGGTCTGTTTTTCTTCATGTAAACAGGCGACCAGTAAACATCAAGAACCCCTTCATCAAACAGACGATCCATTAAAAACCCGAAAATTTCAGGATTCATGTCATCTATGCAGGTTTCTATCTGAACTACCACATCCTTTTCATAGTATTTTTGTGAATTGTCTCTTCCTGTTATTATTCTTAAAAGATTTGGGATATGCCCAAGATCATATTTGCCAGCTCCATAGCCTGTTTTATCTACAAGCATATCGGGAAAGTTTCCGAATGATTGGCAAAGGGCCTTAACGATAGCGGCACCGGTAGGTGTGACAATCTCCTTTTTTATATCAACACCATATACGGCAACATCTTTTAATATTGATAACACGGCAGGAGGCGGAACCGGAATTGTGCCGTGCTGGCAGTTTACAAAGCCTGAGCTCATTGGAATTTTTGATGAATATAACTTTGTTATTCCAAGGTAGTTAATGCAAAGGGCTGTTCCTACAATATCAACGATTGAATCAACACCGCCCAGTTCATGAAAATGTACTAGTGCTTTCGGACATGCATGTATCATAGCTTCAGCTTCGGCAATTACTTCAAAAACAGATATACTCATTTCTTTAACATCTGCCAAAAGCGAGCTTTCTGAAAGAAGAGATAAAATCTGGGAATAATTTCTTGATGTGCCAAATTTGGCAATTTTAACTTCAATTTGTTTTGCGCTGATTCCGTTTTTAGAAACACTTGATACTGACAAATCGAAATCATTTAGGGGTATATTCTTAATATGTTCTATTAGCCAATCAACTGGTACGCCAAGATCAATAAAAGCTGCCAGAGTCATATCTCCGCTTATCCCCGAAAAACAGTCAAAATATGCAATCATATATATTTTCCTTCAGCCTGGGATAGAAATTGAATGAAGTTTTATAATCTCAAGTAAAAGTTCGCCGGTTTTTACCATATCATCTACTTTAACCGATTCGCGCACAGTATGCATATCTATCATGCCGGTGCCTATAACTCCTGTCATAATACCTTTTGCAAAAAATATGTTGGCATCCGCTCCGCCGCCTGTGATTTTTGTTATCATATTTCTTCCAAGATTGGCGGCGGCTTGTTTGGCTAAATTTACAACCGTATGGTTTTCGGGGATGTTTGTGCTTGAAAAATCATCATCCACAATAATGTCCACTCTTGGAAGGGCATCGGATGAATTTCTCTGGTAATTTTTCACAACATTTTCAAATGAAGATATTATTTTATTTGTGACTTCTTTAAGTTTTTCATTATTATGACTTCTGACTTCACCCTTAATGCTGACGTAACTTGGAACGATATTTGTTGCAACTCCACCTTTTATTATTCCAAGATTACATGTTGTTTCATGGTCGATACGTCCAATCTCAAGCCCGGCGATTGCTTTTCCGGCAAGAAGTATAGCATTTATGCCCTTTTCAGGAGCTGCCCCTGCATGAGCATCCCGCCCGTGAATTATAAACTCAAGCCTGTTAGCGCCCGGAGCGCGTGTAACTATACCTTCCGTGTCAGTGGCATCAAGGGCATATCCGTATTTGGCGTTTATAAGGCTCGTATCAAGATGTTTTGCGCCCAGCAGTCCGATTTCTTCACATATGGTCAAAACTATCTCAATCGGTCCAAATCCTATATTTTTTTCCTTAAGAACCGTCATTACTTCTATCAGTATTGCTATTGCGCTTTTATCGTCGGCTCCAAGTATTGTATTACCGTCACTTGTAAAAACACCGTCTTTTAATACAGGCATAATACCTCTTCCGGGTTCAACGGTATCCATATGCGCATTCAAGAGTAGGGGAGGGGCCTTTTTATCGCCGGTAAACTTTACAAACAAATTCCCGGTATCGCTTCCGATAATTTCTCCCGCATTGTCAAAAGCGGTTTTAGCCCCCATGGATTCAAAAATCTTTTTTAATTCGAAAGCAATCTTACCTTCCTGTTTTGAAACACTGTCTATCCCGACAAGAAAGCGGAATGTATCAGCAAGCCTTTTGCTGTTTATCATATAAACTCCCTTAGATTTACTTCATTATATAACCTTTTTCTATTGAATGTTTTATAACTTATGCATCCGGTTTACAATAGTCTGTTATATTTATTTATAGCATAATGCCTTTATAAACAATTGTCATGATATAAAATGATTGACAAATATACGGGGACTACTATTATATGCCAACAATTAATTGGAAGTGCGCAGTTCACTGGTGGGGCTCCCGGACTTCAAATCCGGTGTGGGGCGCTAATACCGTCCCGGGTGGGTTCGATTCCCATGCACTTCCGCCATTTTATTTAATGATTACAATGCATCATTTGTTTAAATACCTACCTTTTTCCCTGCCCAAGAAATGTTCAAGAGTGTATCATGCCAGGAAAATTATTGCCATTATTTTGATTGGGAGTCGTGGTGTCTAAACTTTATTAATGAGGAAATATTGACAAAGATAAAATTATTATTTAAGTGGTTTACTCCAAAGTTTAGCAACCTATCCTCCGGGGGTTTAGAATTAGGAACATAAAATTGTAGAATAATGTGGAATTGTATTTAGGAGAAAATAAAATGAAGCAAATTGTAAAAATAGGAATATGTATTACAATTCTTCTGGTTTTGTCCGGATGCTGGAGTATAAGAACCAACACCAAAGCCCCTGTCTTTCCAGATAATGCAGTTTCAAAGCTAAATGTTAAACAACCGGTGGGGCTTATAAATTCCTCATCAAGGTCAGGAGAAATCGCAATTGGAAAAATGACCGGCGTAACTGTTTATGGGGATTTGTATAAATTTACAGAATCGTCTATTAGTGCGCTAATGAAAATATTTGAAAAGCAGAACATAGAGATTGATAATAGCGCTAGTAAGACATTGGCCCTGTCGGTTTATGATGCCAAGTCTGAGATGGGGGAAGGCTACTTCATAATTACAACGGCATTGAGGGTTAGAACAGGCGATGATTTGGAAAAAGAATATGTTGGGATGCAAAAGTACAGTTATCATTTTGGGACTAGCACTGCAGTTGAGCACAGCCTCGCTGAGTGTTTGAAACAAATGCTGAGTGATAAGGACTTGATACACTACCTTGAAAATTAAGAGACCAGAGGTGCTTAATCATTTTGTTTCTAATTCTTGTGATATGGGCCCTTATTGAAGTTATTAAAAATCCTGTTATCAGAAAAGGAGATGGTCTTGAAAATATTGTACGGGTTGCCAAGCGAGGGAATGGGGCATGCCACTCGTAGTAATGTTATCATATCGCACCTGGTAAAACACCACGATGTGAGGATAGTAACCAGCGACAGGGCATACCTGTTTCTAAAAGATCGCTTTCCCGACAGGGTTTTTGAAATAAAGGGTTTTCACCTTGCCTATAAGAATGGAAAAGTTTCAAAATATAATTCTGCATCAATGCTTTTAAAAACCGGACCGAAGGATCTGATTACCAATTTCAATAAATATTGGGAGGTCCATAAAGAGTTCAAGCCGGATTTGGTTATATCCGATTTTGACTCTTTTGCCTTTTTCTTTGCCAAATTCAATAAAACGCCGTTAATCAGCATTGATAATATACAGGTACTAAACCGCTGTGAACTCGACTTTGCTATCCCAAAATCGGAAAAAAGCAACTATCGCTTTGCCAAAAATATTGTTAAGGCAAAGGTGCCCAATGCAAACTATTATTTAATTACTTCGTTTTTCAATGCTCAAACCATCAAAAAAAATACTTCTCTTGTTCCTCCTATTTTAAGAAATAAAATACTTAACACACATAGTAAACCAGGAGAACACATCCTTGTTTATCAAACTTCGGCAAGCCAAAACAATGTTATCCCGGTTTTAAACCAGCTTTCCAAAACAAATTTTGTCGTTTATGGATTTAATAAAAGTGAACATTGCAACAATGTCACTTTAAAAGAATTCAGTGAGGATGATTTTATTGAAGATCTTTCTTCAGCAAAGGCGGTAATTGCAAATGGCGGGTTCTCCCTTCTAAGCGAAGCGGTTTATTTAAAAAAACCGGTTTGCAGTGTTCCGATAAAAGGACAATTTGAACAATATGTGAATGCGGCATATATTGAAAAGTGCGGATATGGAAGACATTTTAATGAATTTTCTTCTGATTCGATAAAAGCATTTCTTTTTGATGTAGATATTTTTCAGCACAATATCAATCAGTATAAACAAGACGGCAACAATGAAACATTTAAAAAGCTTGATGAAATTATTGCTATGGCTACAAAGTAGGAAACAATGGGAATAAAACAAAAATCATGGAAGATAGAGCTGGCGTTTCTACTCTTTTGGGTAATACTTACGGCATTTTTTTTCTCACAAGTAGAGATTCAAATTGAAGGTCCGGCAGGCTGGGCTTCAAGCCTTCCAACATGGAGGGTTGAAAATCACTGGCTGCTTGATATATTCTGGGGCGGAAGACCGATGACCGGCTATCATGCATGGGTATTCAGCTTTATGTTTCTGGTATTTCATCTCGGAGTATTTATCAATTTCAATTGGTCATTAAAAATTGAAGCCAGAATCATAGCATCTCTTATGCTTTTCTGGATCATAGAGGATTTTCTCTGGTTTATACTGAATCCTGCCTTTGGGATTGCTAATTTTTCACCGGATAAGATTCCGTGGCACAAGCAATGGTTCTTGAATATACCTGTTGATTACTGGACGTTTACCATTGTGGCAGCGGTGTTATTATGGTTATCTTACGCGAAATTACCTTGGAGCAAAGGCTCGCGTGATCAGAATCAAAACTGATAAATCTTTTAAGAAACGAATTGATGAACTTATTACTGTTTCAAATGACAATGCTTTTGAAACTGCAAGAAAGCTTGCAGAAATAGAAGGGATTCTTTGCAAAATATCTTCGGGAGCCTCTGCATAGGCTACAATTCAATATGCAAAAAAGAATAAAGGTAAGCGTATTGTTGCAATACTTCCCGGCACAGGTGAGCGCTATATAACAACAGACCTTTTTATATAAATTTCAAAAACCAATACAGCGGATATTTCAGCAATCTAATCAAAAGATTAGGTCCAAAAATTTGGCATAACTGAATTTATGTAACCGAACTATTGCATCTTACCTGTATAGTTATTATCTCCAAAAACAAGTTCTTCAATAATCTCTATACGCACATTCTGGTTTCGTTCCACATAGCATTTTAAGCTAAGAGCGCAAAACTTTTTGCATACAGTGTCATCGATTGAAAAATTACCAAAGCATCCTATATGGTTGTCCAATATTTTTTTTTCTTTACAAACCTTTTTCATATTTTATCCTTTTAATTCAAGCAACTTTAATATTTCTTCGTGTATTTTGCCATTTGTTGCCAGAATTTCCGGTTGATATATATCAAACGAATTTCCTGAAAAATCGGTAACCGACCCTCCTGCTTCTTTAGCAATAATTAAGCCAGCTGCCGTATCCCAAGGTTTTAGTTCTTGCTCAAAGAATCCCTCAAACCGTCCTGCTGCTGTATAACATAAGTCCAGAGCTGCCGATCCAAGCCTTCTGACCCCCTGGGTTGCCATGAGGCAATTAAAAAACCGGGTTTTTATATCACCAATAATATCCTTAAAATTATAAGGAAATCCGGTCACAAGCAAACTGTCTGAAAGCTTTTCAGTAGTTGAGACATGAATTGGGATACCGTTTAAAAATGCTCCTTCGCCTTTTGCTGCTGTATAAAGCTCCCCTGTTACAGGGTTAAAAACTATTCCTGCAACAATATCACCTTTTAAGGCAAAGGCTATGGAAACGGCAAAAATTGGTAGATGATGAGCAAAATTTGTAGTTCCATCAAGAGGATCAATAATCCACAAACATTCTGCATCCCCTTTTTTAAGTCCGCTTTCTTCCGCCAAAACAGCATGTGATGGAAATTTGTTTTTGATGGTTTCTATGATTACTTTCTCGGATTCTATATCCGATTCCGTAACAAGATCTATAGCACCTTTCTTTGTGATTTTGGGGGTTTTACCAAAATTTGCTTTCAGTATCGCGCCACCTTTATATGCAGCTGCAATACCGGTTCTTTTTATCTGGCTAATATTCATGTGTATGATCTTTTACATTTGTTTGTTAACTTATGTCAACCCATTTTGATATATCCACAGCAATTATATATAGATTTAAATATCTTATAACATACTTAAATATTAAATAAAATTATCAGGTGCTGCGGTATGTTTCTTTTTATATGTAAACGGATTGTACCGTCTGTTCCATTTTATTTATAAGTTTAAAAAGGGTTGATTCTCTGTTTGCTGAAACAGCAATTGCGTCAAATACATGACAAAGTCTTTCTGTCATATCTTTGTCGACAAGATCCTGTTTATTAAATATTCTAATTGAAGGAATATTGTTTAAGTTCAGATCAGACAGTATTTTTTCAACAGACTCTATCTGGTCCTCAAAACGAGGGTTGCTTATATCTATTACATGAAGTAGAAGATCCGCGCTGTTTAATTCTTCAAGAGTAGCCCGGAAAGCAACAAGCAAGTCTTTCGGGATATTTTTTATAAAACCTACAGTATCGGTTATTATAACTTCTGTATCCTGGGGAAATTTCAGACGCCTGCTTGAAGGATCAAGAGTTGCAAAAAGCCTTTTTTCAGCAAGAACACTGCTTTTTGTAAGGGTATTTAACAGGGTTGACTTACCGGCATTTGTATATCCTATTATTGAAATAATAGGCAGATTTTTCTTGCTTCGTTTTGCTCTTTGCTGCTGACGATGCCTTATCACCAGTTCAAGATCTTTTTCAGCCTGGCCTATACGATTGCGAACCAGCCTGCGATTTAACTCAAGCTTAGTTTCTCCCGGACCTCTTCCCCCAATACCACCGGTTAAACGGGACATAGCAGTGTTTTTGGTAACAAGGCGCGGAAGCATGTATTTTAGCTGGGCAAGCTCGACTTGCAGTTTTCCTTCTTTTGTTATGGCTCTTTGCGCGAATATATCCAGGATCAACTGGGTTCTGTCTATTACTTTAATATCTATTTTATTGGTTATAGATCTTATTTGAGATGGATTCAATTCCTGATCAAAAATTATAATGGAAGCATCTTTTTGAAGAGCAAGAAGATATAAATCTTCAAGCTTTCCTTGTCCCATCAAAAACCTCGGATCAGCTTTACTGCGCTGCTGTATTATACTTTCAAGAACTTCAATGCCACCGGATGAGGCAAGCTCCTTCAATTCATCCATAGATTCTCCAGCTTTATCTTTAGAATCTGTTGAAACACTCACAAGAATTGCTCTTTCCTGTGCTATCCCTGTAGTTGGTGAGGATCGCTTTGACTGTGCAAGGCCGGTTTCTATCTCATGAATTAATTCAACACAGCCTATATCAAGCCGGTTTGGTTTTAAAGGTCGAAGAATATTATAGTTAAAACCGTTTTTATCAGACTGTATATGCCCGATATGTATTTCATAAGGCTCTCCCTCTTTTGTCAATGTAAGGGCAGCAATCATATCAAGTCTTAAAAGGGTGAGATCGGTTAAATCATCTCTTGATAAAACCTCATTTTTCATATGAACGTGTATGCACCTTAACCCAATTAATCTTTGTGAAGCAGTTCTGTAATCGCTTAAATCCGGTATTACAATGCGCTTATTATCTCCAACAATTACAAAATCTATCCTGCCCCGGCGGTCAATTAGAAGTCCTGTCTGACGGCGTATTTCAGCTGAAACAAGACAAAGCTCACGCGCAACTTCCGGGGTAATAAGAAATTCGGGGGGTATGCGACGGCGGTAAAGTTTTTCAAGCCTTCTTATTTGATCAGACTTAAGGCCTGAGGTGTTACCAAAAAGTTTTTTCATTATATATGTTTAAATAATTTAAGTGATTGTTGCCAAAAAGCCCACATCTTTCGTTAATAATAAGTCTTTGTTTTGTAAAATCAACTTTTGTAGTTTAATACCTGATAGACTCTAAATTCATAACACACAGAATTATATATAGTTACATATTTCATAACCTAATATGTTCTTGCAATAAAAACTAATCTATAATAAACATGCCTCCAAAAAATCTTACCACAGATGTTGGTATATGTATCTTATATAATATCATGGCCGATAAAAAAATATCTCTTAGAAATTTTATATCCCGCGAATTTTTTAAGGCAGCTCTATTGCCGCTTCTTATTATTGAAATTACTCTGCTCGCTTTATATTTTTTCATGAACTCTTATCTGATAGATAAATCGGTATATACTCTTAGCAATGATAGACTTTCACATCTTATGGAAATTACGGAAAGTCAAACCCGGATTACCAGCGAGCAATTGCGCACCGTTTCCGATTTATCATTGATATTGCAATCGGAAATAATACGGTTTTATAATCATCCCGACCAATTTTCATTGCAAAAACAAATTCCTGAATTCAGATTTGCTTCAAACGGTGTATATTATAAACCGGAAGACAACGGGGGTTGCAGCCTCTACTATTCTGCACTACGACCCATCGAATACAAAGAAAGAAAAAAGGCATTACAAAGTGAATCACTTGATCCATTGTTAAAAGGTATATATCATGCAAACAGAAATATTGTGGCTGTCTATCTTAATACTTTCGATTCCATGAGCCGGTACTACCCGTTTTTTAAAGATGTTTTTAAGCAACTGCCTCCGAAAATGAACATCCCTGATTTTAACTTTTACTATCTGGCCGATGAAAAACACAATCCGGGACGCAGCAATGTCTGGACGGAGGCATATCTTGATCCTATGGGCAAGGGGTGGATGATGTCCTGCATTGTTCCGATATATCGAGCTGATTTCTTAGAAGGAGTTGTTGGCATAGATATCACCATAACAAATTTTATCGAAAATCTGATAAAACTGAAACTGCCTTGGGGAACCCATGCGTTTTTGATTGATTCTAAGGGAACAATCATGGCTATGCCGCCGGAAGTGGAAAAAATATTCGGATTGGCCGAGTTGCATAAATATACTTACAAGGGTAAAGTCCAACAAGACACACATAAGCCTCAAATATTTAATTTGTTAAACTCAGTACTCCCGCATGCTGCTGAATCAATTTCAAAATTAATACAGCAAACAAAAGGTTCCGCAGAGATTATCTTAAACGATGATAGTTATTTGCTCTGTCAACACACTGTCCCGGAAACCGGTTGGAAACTCATAGTAATTGCAGATAAAAAAACAATATTAAGCCCGGTTTCAAAATTGGAGCATCAATCAAAATATGTTGGATATGCCGCAGCCGGTTTCATGGTGCTTTTTTACATTGCATTCTTTTTATATCTGTTGAGAAATACCCGGCGCATGTCCGGAAAAATAGCGGAAACCACGGGCGGTTTATCAAATGCAATCCAACGTCTGGGCACAGGTATTTATGAAACCAAAATTAAGCCAAGCAATGTAATTGAAATGGATGCACTATCCGGCCAATTTAAGTCCATGGTCAATGACTTAAAGACCCTGCATCAAAACCTGGAAAAAGAAGTTGAAAATGCAAACCAGGCAAAAACAGCTGCAACACAAGCCGAAGAACAACTCAGGGAACATCGGAATCATCTGGAAAATATAGTTAAAGACCGGACTAATGAACTTACCGAAGCAAATAAAAAGCTTAAAGAAGATATTATTAAACTGGAACAGGTTGAAATAAAGCTGGATTCCGAACGCAGGCAGTTGCTTTCCGTATTCGACAGCATTGATGAACCGATATATGTATGCGACCCTGATACATATGAAATGTTATATGCTAATGAAGCTTTTAAAAAATATTGGCCGGATCCTGTCGGTAAAAAATGCTATAAAGTTTTGCAAAATCTGGATTTGCCCTGTTCGTTTTGTACCAATGATATCATTTTTGGAGAAAAGTTTGGAGAGCCGCATATCTGGAAATTCAAAAATAAAGTAGCGGATAGATGGTTTAGGTGCATAGATAAAGCTATCCAATGGCCAGACGGTCGAATGGTTCGCTGCGAGATGGCTATTGATATTACCGATCAGGAAGAGGCTCATGCAGAAAAGCAGAAACTTATGGAACGCTTAAAACGCTCAGAGAAAATGGAGGCTCTTGGCACGCTGGCAGGAGGTGTTGCCCATGATCTCAATAATATATTAGGTGGAATTGTAGGATATCCTGAAATGATCTTGATGGATATGCCTTACGATAATCCTTTGAGGGCATCGATTCTGGCTATTCAGGAATCAGGCCTTAGAGCTGCTGCTGTTGTTCAGGATTTACTTACACTGGCAAGACGCGGGGTTGCCGTAATGGAACTTACTAATATAAATGATATTATTAATGCTTACCTGTCATCGCCTGAGAATGAATTGTTATATCAAAATAATCTGATCACACTTAAAACGAATTTATCCGAAAATCTGCTGAATTGTACAGGTTCACCGATACATTTATCCAAAATGATTATGAACCTGGTTTATAATGCAGCCGAAGCCATGCCAAACGGAGGTGAGATTATAATATCAACACATAACCAGTATGTTGACAAACCATTGAAAGGTTATGACGAGGTAATGGAAGGTGATTATGTTGTATTAAAAGTAATGGATTCAGGCATCGGTATTTCATCTGAAGATCTTGAAAGAATTTTTGAGCCTTTTTATACTAAGAAAAAAATGGGCAGAAGCGGGTCAGGCCTTGGTATGGCGGTTGTCTGGGGAACTGTAAAAGATCACAAAGGATATATTGAAGTGAAAAGTACAATCGGAAAAGGTGCTACTTTTGAAATATATTTGCCGGCTACCCGTGAAGTAATTGAAAACAGAAAAATGGATTATAATATTTGCGAATTCAGAGGTAATAATGAATCAATTCTGGTCATAGATGATGTTAAAATACAAAGAGAAATTGCCGTTGATATACTGACTAAACTCGGATATGACGCCAGTTCCGTTTCAAGCGGCGAGGGTGCCGTAGCTTACCTTGAACATAATAAAGTTGATCTGGTAATATTGGATATGATTATGGAACCAAATATAGATGGACTTGAAACATATAAACGGATTCTTAAAATCCATCCCAGACAAAAAGCTATTATTGTAAGCGGCTATACAGATACGGTTGTTATAAGAGAAGTACAAAAACTAGGAGCCGGCAAATATGTTAAAAAGCCTTATACAGCTAATGAAATCGGCCGTGCAGTTAAAGAAGAACTAAACAAATGAGCCAGTTTCAAAACGCCCCATTTTGGCCGATCTCAGCGTTGGGCTCAAATTTCAATCCTCGAAATACTCAATGTATTCCTGCGGTTGAAATTTTCTCCCGTCTTGAGCTTGACCAAACTGAAACGTTTTGAAAGTGGCTCCAATAAAAGGTTATTACTATGACAGAATTTAAATTTTTAATTCCTCTTAAAGTACGTATAGACGATCTGAATTATGGCAATCATGTCGGTTACCAGATGCATTTTGTATATTTCCAACAAGCAAGAGTCGCTTATCTAAATCAGTTCGGTTTTTCAGAATTTGATATAAGCGGTTATGGGATGATCATATCCGAGGCAAATTGCAAATACAAAAAGGAACTGTTTTTCGGAGATGATATTATCATAGGATGTAAAGTAAGCGAATTGAAATCAAAGATGTTTATAATGGATTATCTGATTACAAAAGCAGATCAAGTTTGTGCCTTTGGTTTTACCTATAACATGTGTTTTGAATTTAATAACAAGAAAGTTGTCAAACTGCCGCAGGAATTTATAGATAAAATAAAAAAATTCGAAAGTATTGACTATTAATAAAACACAGCAATTCTATGGAGCCGGTTTCAAAACGTCCCATTTTGGCCGATCTCTGCGTTGGATGAAAATTTTAATCATCGAAATACTCCATGTATTCCTGCGGTTAAAATTTTTCCCTGCCTTGAACTTGACCAAACTGAAATGTTTTGAAAGTGGCTCTATGTTTTGCAAGTAATAAAGAAAAGATTCCCCTTGATCGCTTTGCTCCAAGCCATCGGATTTAGCCGATAGTAGCCGGTTTAAACAAATTTCCTGCCTTAACTTTTAATTTATCCATATAATAGAATACCACAGGCGTTATATAAAGTGTAAGGAGCTGGGAAACCACAAGGCCTCTTACAACAGCAAGGCCAAGCGGTCGCCGTGCTTCTGCTCCTGCTCCTAATCCTGCTGCCGGAAGGCCTGAAAGTATGGTAAGAGGATGTATAAAGCTTTCATAAAGAATTCCAAGTACTACATAATTAACAAGAAGGGCCAGTATGAGAAGCGGAAAAAGTCCTTTTGTTGATGACTGGAATGCCTGAGCGGTACCCTGAAAACTTTTGGTAACGGTTTGCGGTTAAGTGACATGAGCAAGTTCTTCAACCGCATTAATGGCATCACTAAGTGCTATTCCTGTTTTTAAGTCAAAGGAAATGGTAACGGCAGGAAGCTGGCCAAGATGATTAACTGATAGAGGACCAACATCTTTTGTCAGAGTTGAAATTGTATTAAGCGGCACCAACTTATCGGAGTTTGTCCTTACATAAAGCAGTGAAAGAGCTGCCGGGTCCATCTGATATTCGGGTTCAAGTTCAAGTATGACCTGATACTGGTTGTTTGGTGCATAAATAGTCGAAACCTGTTTTGAACCATAGGCATAGTAAAGAGTATCTTCTATCTGCCGCGAAGTTATTCCCAAAGCCGATGACTTGTCCCGGTCTATACGGATATTAACCTGAGGATTGTTTAACTGTAGACCGCTGGTTACATCCCGGAGTTCAGGCAAATCCTGCATTTTTGCTTCAAGTGTTTTTGCGGCCTTATAAAGTTCGGCTGTATCAGGACTCTGCAGAGTCAATTGATACTGGCTCTTGGTCAATTTATCACCAACCCGGATCGTTGGAGTATTTTGTAAAAATATCTTGATACCGGGTACATGAGTTAGCTTGGGCCTTAGTTCCCGTATAATTTCATCTACATTCTTTTCCCGCTCTCTTTGGGGTTTTAAAGCAAAAAAGATCCGGCCTATATTACTTGCAGCACTGTACCCGCCTGAGCCAACCGCTGACATATACGCATGGATATCGGGATGTTCAGATGCTATGGCGACCAGTTTCTTATACCATTTTAAGTGGAAATTAAAGTTGATGAATTAGTAAAAAGTCCCCAAACCGTCATACCGGCGAAAGCCGGTATCCAGAACCTATTGAAATGCTGGATGCCGGATCGGGTCCGGCATGACGAAACAGGAATTTCCAGACTTTTTTACGAGACCATCAAAGTTCAGATAACCAATTAATCAAAAAAGAAGGAATTCGCACATGAAGAAGTTGAGTCTGTTATTGGTGCTAACAGTGATGCTTTTAGTGATTATGCCAGTCAAAGCTGGTGCAACTTTAGCAATACATGGGACTGCCGATTATCTTGGAAACACCTACAACCTTATCTTTGAGTATGATGGAATCGGTCCTGGCTGGCTATAACATAACGTCCAGCGAAATGGAACATCTGTTTTATGAGTCACTGGGTAATATTGGCTATAGTGCAACTGATGGAACATATTCTCAACCTGGCTGGGGTCTTCAAAACACAGGCCTATTCAGCAATTTGCAGGCATCTGATTACTGGTCTGGTATGGAGTGTTCTTCCAATCCGTTCCAGGCTTGGGGCTTTGATTTCACAGGTGGGGCCCAAGGTGACTTTATTAAGGTCTGGGTTCATGATGCGTTTGCAGTTCATCCAGTTTATGTCACTTCTATCGGCACCGGTGATATCTCCGCCATTCCCATACCCGGAGCAGTCTGGCTCCTTGGTTTTAGGGCTGATTGGATTGGTAGGGATAAGGAGAAAGTTTAAAAACTAAACTGGATTGCTCTAAGCAAAGGTAGTATAGAGTTTTTTAAAAAAGAGGCGAAAAAACATAATACTCAGTATCAGAAAATGATTCGCAGGTTATTGGATGAATACACGGCTCATCAAGCTTAATCGATAACCACCGGTTTTATTTGCCAGATATGATCGCAGTATTCACTGATTGCGCGGTCTGAAGAAAATTTCCCCATCCTTGCTACGTTCAGCATGCTCATACGAAGCCAGTCTTCTTGTTTTAGATAGGTTTGACCGACCTGTTCCTGACAGGCGATATACAGTGGATAATCTGCACATAGCATGTACTCATCATGCTCGCGGAGCGTTTTTGTGAGTGGTCTGAACATGTCACGATCGCCGTGTGAGAAAAGGCCGCTGTCAATCAGTTCAATTGCCTCGTGCAGCTCGTTGTTCACCATGATCACATCCTGCGGGCGATAGCCTTCTATTCTTTTCTGAACCACTTCATTTGCAGTGAGGCCGAAAAGAAAGAAATTATCGGCCCCAACTTCTTCACGGATTTCTACATTGGCACCGTCCAGTGTTCCTATCGTTAGCGCTCCATTTAAGGAGAATTTCATATTTCCTGTACCGGAAGCCTCCTTGCCTGCAGTTGAAATCTGTTCGGACAGATCGGCTGCCGGATAGACGCGATAAGCATTTTTCACGTTGAAATTCGGAAGAAAGACTACCTTTAGCAGATCGGCTGCTTTAGTTTCGTTGTTGATAACCTCGGCAATGGAGTGGATAAGTTTAATAATCAGCTTTGCCATAAAATATCCGGGCGCGGCTTTACCGCTGAAGATAACTGTGCGAGGCGGCATGTCCTGCGTCTGCCCTTTCATGATACGGTTATAAAGGGTGGTAACGTGCAGTACATTAAGATGCTGCCTTTTGTATTCGTGAATTCTTTTGGCCTGGATGTCAAAGAGCGAATCCGGGTTTGTTACAATGCCTGTGCGATTTCTGATGATTTCAGAAAGGAGCGCCTTGTTTTGGCGTTTGATTGTGCGCCATTGATCAAGAAAAGATGAGTCTTTAGTACATGCTTCTAATTTCCTGAGTTGGGATAGATCCTTTATCCATCCGTCACCTATGCACTCTGATATCAGCAAAGCAAGCTTGGGGTTGGAAGCAAGGACAAAGCGGCGGGGCGTAACGCCGTTTGTTACGTTCGTAAATTTTTCCGGAGTGATATGATTAAAGTCGTTTAAAACCAGTTTGCGTAAAAGTTCGGTATGCATTTGTGCAACGCCGTTTATTTTATGGCTGCCGATACAGGCCAGATTTGCCATTCGTACATAATGCTCTCCACCTTCATCAATTATGGAAAGCCGTCGGATCATGTTTTCATCATCCGGATAGGTTCTGCGAATATCATCTAAGAAACGCCGGTTGATTTCATAGATGATTTCCATGTGACGCGGGAGAATAATCTTAAAGAGCGGTACGGGCCATTTTTCCAGTGCCTCTGACAACAGCGTATGATTGGTGTAGCAGAAGGTTCTTCTTGTAATATCCCATGCATTGTCCCATTGCATATCATAAACATCGACCAAAAGGCGCATTAACTCCGCAACGCCGATTGCAGGGTGTGTGTCGTTAAGTTGGATAGTGTATTTTTCATGAAATTTATCTATCGTTTTTTCCCGCTGGAAGTATATGCGGATCATGTCCTGCAGGGCGCAGGAAACGAAAAAGAACTGTTGCATCAGCCGCAGCTGCCTGCCTGCAAGTGGCTCGTCATTGGGGTAGAGTACTTTGGTCAGGTTTTCCGATCCGATCTTTTCATGAACTGCACCATAGTAATCACCGATATTGAAAGATTCAAAATCAAAAGACATGGTTGCTTCCGCCTTAAACAGGCGCAACATTATAACGGAATGCGAGCGATAACCGGTAATCATTGTATCATAGGCAACGCCGCGCACACTATGACCGGGTATCCAGTCAACATGGTACTTTCCGGAATCTTCATCAAAACTTTCCGTATAACCGCCGAAGGGAATATCGTAGATGATTTCCGGACGTGCCACTTCCCACGGATTTCCCTTGTGCAGCCACTGGTCGGCAACCTCCACCTGCCAGCCGTCCCGAATTTCCTGCGTGAAGATGCCGAATTCATAACGAATGCCATAACCGATAGACGGGATATTGAGTGTTGCAAGTGAGTCTAGATAGCAGGCGGCGAGCCGCCCAAGTCCTCCGTTTCCTAAGCCCGGTTCTTCCTCCTGATCTATGAGTTCCTGTAAATCCAGCCCCAGTTCAGAAACGGCCTGTTTCACCTCTTCATAGATGCCGAGGTTTATCATATTATTTTCCAGTAATGGTCCGAGAAGAAATTCTGCCGAGAGATAGCAAACGGTTCTGCTTGCTTTCTGATAGTAGGTACGTGCTGTTTTCGCCCATTGCCCCAATATCCGGTCGCGGATAGCATAGGCGACAGCAAGATAGTAGTCATTTTTAGATGCAATGGGTGCAAAGCGGCCCTGAATGCAAATAAGATTGTCGAGAATAGACTGTTTGATTTCTGCCACATCGCTGCCGGTTCTTACTATGCATGTCAAATTGTCCATGACCGTTCCTTTCAGCTGTTTCATATACGATTCCAACATGATTTGTATTAAGCGGCAGTTTAAATGAGGTGTAAATCGGATCTATTGGAAACATTTATCAGGTTCAGATGCAATTAAAGTGGCTCAATAGGTATCAGCTCAATATATTTCAAAAACAAAGTCAGACGAAATAAGCTGAAACAAAAATACTGCTCCACTTATTTGTTCTCACCCAACCTTTTCGCTGTTCTCCATTTTTTCTTCTATCAAAGGCCGGTCTTCGACGCTCCTGACCTAATATATCCGTGGCTATAACATCGTAAGCCTGCCTGCGGTCAAGGCTGTTTCTTCGGTCAACATCAGTGCGGTCTCGTCTGTCTGGTCTTAAATTTTCCATAATAAGATTTCCTCATGTTAATATAAATGTGACGATTTTCTACCGATTTATTAAATTTTTACGCCGCTTATGTCTTGATAGAGTTGTTTGTTATACGAAAAAATGAGCCCTTCCTCAAAATCGATTTTCCCTTCTTTATATAATTTTGCAAGGGACATGTCGATAGACATAAATTCTTCACATCCGGTTTCCATCTGGGAGCGGATCTGATGCAGTTTGCCTTCCCGTATCAGGTTTCCTACCCGATTTGAATTTGAGAAGCGTTCCAAAACCAGAAGCTGTTTGCTTTTGTCTTTATTGAGTACCAGACGTTGTGCTAAAGAAAGCAGCAGAGTGTCCGCCAATAACATACTAATCAGGTTTTGCTGATTTTCCGGGAACATGTTTACTATCATGCGAAATACTGCTGTGGAATTAGCGGCATTCATGGTGCTTAGAACAAGGCTGCCGGTTCCTGCGGCTCTTAAAGCAATCTCGAAAGATTCCGTATCACGTAATTCACCAATGACAACCACATCAGGGGATTGCCGGAAAACAGAGCGCAAACCTATGGCAAAACTTTGGGTATCTCTGCCGATTTCCCGTTGGTTGACATTACTTTTTTTGTGTTTGTGCAGATATTCTACAGGATCTTCCAAAGTGATAATATTGCATTGCCGGTTTGTATTGATGATATCTATCATAGAGCACAGGGTCGTTGATTTTCCATGGCCGGCCGGGCCGGATATGATGATCAGGCCATGAGGTTTTAATGCATAATTTTTTATCCATTCAGGCAGGTTGAGTTCTTCCATTGTGGGAAGGTTGTCGTACAGACGACGAATATTAATGGATACGGAATTTCTTTGTTTATAAAAATTTATTCTGAACCGGCCTGTATTCGGATATGTTACTGCTATATCCAAATCATTGGTCTGTTGGAATTTTACCCAGCCGGAAGCATTGTTACTTAAAAGTTCTTTGGCATATAATTCGCAATCAGCAGGGGTTAAGGAAGCACTCGACAGTCGTTTGACCTGATTGCTTACTTTAATGGACGGGGGAACTCCTGCCGTCAGCAGCATGTCGGTAGCCCTTGTTTTGACAAGATAGGCCAGAAGCGATTCGATTTTGGGAGAAGAATGGGCTTCACTTTTATCTTGCAGTGCTATAGCCTTGATTGTCTTCCCAATGACATCGTTATCATAATTTGAAGATAAAAAGTTTAATGCTGCCTCCATCATAAAAAACGGTACCACCACGGGTTTGATTTTGATTCCCATTGTAAATTCCAGATCGCTGACTACCCCAAAATCATGTGGGCTGACCATGCCAAGGGTAAGGATATTGCTTTCTTTGGATATGGGAAGAATTTTATATTGTTTGATCTGGTTTAGTGGGATTAACTTAATTATTTCGTGGGCAATGTTGATACCAAACAAGTTAATATGGGGCACGGCAAATTTTTTCGACAGAAATATCAGCATATTATCAGTTGACACAAAACCCATCTTTATAAGAAGCGAGCCTATGGGCATGTCAACCTGAGACCGTCTGGCAAGAGCTTTTTTAAGTTGTTCTTTTGTAATGAGCCCAGAGCTTATAAGTTCTTCACCAATAAGGCCCCGAAAATTTAGAGATGTACTTCTGCTCTTTGATTCGACCGGCATTACTTTATTCCCTGATCCTTTATGGTTTTTGATTGCTTTAGCGACCATCCTGTGACAGCTTGAGCAGGCGGGTCGGTTGCAATGTTTCACATTTTGGGCATGATCCGGAATACCAATGGATTGCGGTGCCACACGCATGACATTGCCAGCGTTTTTCCTGTTCAATGGTCCAGTTTTCGATACCAATCAGGCGCATATCAATCATATTTTTAACTGCCTCAGCATGATGAGGTATACCATCATTATTAAAGTCTGTGATTAAAGAACATGGGAAATCTTTGCATTCTGTGCAATGGCCGGCATCTGATTTTTTTTCCACACACAGGCGGATCTTACAATCCATACAATAGGATGTTAGCTGGCCTCCACCACGACAGCCATCGCAGTCTATTTCCTCCATATTAATTTTCTTGTCGGGCACCGGCAACTCATTTCTAATGACTTGCATCATCTCATCAATAAACTGTGGGCTTTTGTCACGTCTGGCCCGGTAGAGTGAGCAGGCACCGCAGTAAAGCCCGCAGTTTGCTGCCAAATGTTCTTTAGACATAACATGCTCCTTTCTCAAGTGTTTTTTGTTGTGGTTGCGCAGATTATTTTTAAAACCAGAATAACCTGAATTTTTGAAAATTTAAAGTTATTATTTTTTATATTTATAAACTCAGGCAAAATAATTAAAGAGGTGAACAGTTCTTTTGCAAGAAATACAGTATGTGCTATACTGACAAAAAACTCATAAGACAGCACTTTGAAGGAGTTATAATCCGAACTGATGAAGAATTTTTACAATATGCCATAGAATGTAGAATATTACAATATACATAATCCAATGATACATGAAGACTTTACATACAAATAGCAGCCGATCTTCTCCAACCGGCTTGGGAGCATTCAAAGCTTTGCCTGCTGGCATCTGGGCGCTGGGTTTTGTATCAATGTTCATGGATATCTCTTCCGAACTTATTCACAGTCTGCTGCCGGTATTTATGTCCACTGTCCTTGGAGCTTCCATGATAACCATTGGTATCATTGAAGGAATAGGCGAGGCCGCCGCCTCTATAACAAAAGTATTTTCCGGAGCAATCAGTGACTATCTTGGAAAACGCAAGTTGCTCGCTGTTATTGGATACGGATTGGCGGCTGTCACTAAGCCGGTCTTTCCGCTGGCAATCAGTATTAATTGGGTATTTGCAGCACGCTTCACAGACCGGATCGGCAAGGGCATTCGTGGTGCCCCAAGAGACGCTCTGGTGGCGGATATAGCACCTATCGAGCTGCGTGGTGCGGCATATGGTTTCCGCCAGTCGCTGGATTCCGTTGGCGCATTTATAGGCCCGCTGATAGCACTTGCATTTATGGCATGGCTTGCAAACGATATCAGAATGGTGCTGTGGATTGCAGTTGTCCCTGCGTTTATCGCTGTAGCGTTGCTTATCTTTGGCGTTCATGATCCGGAGAGCACAAAGAAAAATTCGGGTGTACGAAATACTTTGACCTTAACCGATGCAAAGCGTTTACCGCTTCGTTATTGGCACGTCGTGCTACTCGGTGCTGTATTTACTCTGGCTCGCTTCAGCGAAGCATTTCTGATACTTCGTGCCCAGGATGTAGGGCTGAACATAGGCTACGTGCCGCTTGTTATGATTGTAATGAATATCGTTTATACGGCAACTGCCTATCCTGCCGGAGTTGCCGCCGATCGGCTTAGTCAGAAGAAAATACTTATCATAGGGCTTGCTATGCTAATTGCCGCTGATTTAGTATTGGCCGCAGCAAAATCACCGTTAACAGCATTTATAGGAGCAGCACTTTGGGGACTGCATATGGGACTTACGCAAGGATTATTCACTAAACTTGTGGCTGATACTGCTCCTGCTGAACTTCGCGGCACTGCTTTTGGGATTTTTAATCTTGTCGGAGGTAGTTCGCTTCTGCTTGCCAGTGTGGTTGCAGGTACACTTTGGAATGCATTCGGTGCGCCGGCTACATTTTGGGCAGGAGGAGCTTTCGCTACGATTGCTTTGTCAGGGTTGCTTGCCTATCGAAGGAAGCATTAAGGTATCTACTCAGGTTGTTAAGTTCAAAGTTCACGGTTCACAGTTGATTGCCTTGAGCCCTTCATATACAAAGACCGCTCAGGTGGGTAAACTTTTTGAGTCAATTCACAAGCCGGTTGCCAAGCCTCAATGTCATCAAAACGTGCGATTCTCATCGCTTTCTGAACTTGAACTGTGAACCTGGAACTCAAGAACCTGAGTAGTTATGTTTATTCTTTAAGCACAGGCCATGGCTCAGTATGCCATATATCACGATTATATTCCATAATAGTCCTGTCGGATGAAAACTTGCCAATTCTTGCAATATTTAATATTGCTTTTTTGCTCCATGCGTCCTGATCTCTGTACAGGGAATCAACTGCCCTCTGGCAATTAAAATACGCCTCGAAATCGGCAAGAATGAAATATTTGTCATCATTAAGCAGCAAATTGACAAGATCATGGAATATATCAGGCTCTTCAGGGCTGAAGAAACCATTACGGATAAGTTCTATCGTTTTAACAAGAAGAGGATCTTTCTCATAGTATTCGCGAGGATTATAGCTTTGACGATTGTCGGCTACTTCATCCGCAGTTAAGCCGAATATAAATATATTTTCCCTGCCGACTTCTTCCATGATTTCTATGTTTGCTCCGTCAAGAGTACCTACAGTGAGTGCCCCATTTAAAGCAAATTTCATATTGGAAGTGCCCGAAGCTTCCAGTCCGGCAGTTGAAATCTGCTGAGAGACATCGGCTGCAGGAAAGATCTTTTCGGCCAGTGAGACCCGATAGTTTGGAATAAATACTACTTTTATAATATTATTTGTTGATGTGTCACGATTTACCATTTCGGCAACATGGCAAATAAGCCGGATAATAGTTTTTGCCGTTATATATCCGGGAGCAGCTTTGCCGCCAAATATAAACGTTCGGGGATGCATCGAAAAATCCGCATTCTCTTTGAGTTTTAACCAGCAGTAGATTATATGAATAACATTTAAGAGCTGTCTTTTGTATTCATGAATTCGTTTCACCTGGATATCAAAAATAGAATTGGGACTAGCTATGATACCGGTTTGGTTTTTTATGATTTTTGCAAGCCGTTTTTTATTGTAAAGCTTTACAGCTTTTAATTCTTTTATAAAATCGGGGTCTTCTGTAAAGGGCTCAATTTTTCTAAGTTGCTCAAGATCTTTCGCCCATTCGTTTCCTATTCTTAAAGTAATAAGTTCGGATAATTTAGGGTTTGAGGCAAGCAGCCATCTTCGGGGAGTAATTCCATTTGTTTTGTTATTGAACTTACCCGGATACATTATATCAAAATCTTTTAATTTACTTTCCTTCAGCAGTTTGCTGTGAAGTGCAGCTACTCCGTTTACAGAGTGCGAGCCTACGATTGCAAGGTGAGCCATACGGATTCTCTTTTCAGAATCTTCTCCAACAATGGACATTCTTTGCAATTTATTTTCATCACCCAGATAACGAACAGATACGTCTCTTAAAAACCGACGGTTTATTTCATATATTATTTGCAGGTGCCGGGGAAGAAGTGATTCAAACATGGTTACCGGCCATTTCTCAAGAGCTTCCGAAAGAAGTGTATGGTTAGTATAGGCGCATGACTTTTCGGTAATATCCCATGCGGTTTCCCAGTCAAGGCCGTGTTGATCGAGAAAAAGGCGCATAAGTTCGGGGATCGCAAGGGCAGGGTGGGTGTCGTTCATCTGTATAGCTACTTTTTCGGGAAATTCATCAAAAGAATCATGATTTACCAGATACCTCCTGATTATATCCTGAATTGAGCAGGAAACGAAAAAGTATTCCTGTTTAAGTCTCAACTCTCTTCCGGCAAACAACTCATCATTTGGATAAAGTACTTTTGAGATATTTTCGGAGATATTTTTTTCTTCAACCGCTTTGAGGTAATTGCCATGCTGAAAATATTGAAGATCAAATTCTTTTGAGGCTCTTGCCGACCAGAGCCTTAAGGTATTTACAGTATTATTGGCATAACCGGATATCGGAGTATCATAGGCAATACCAATTAAATCGTTAGTATCAATCCATTCAGTTTTAAGTTTTCCGTCAGGCAGGATAATTTGTTTTATCTTACCGTAGAATTTAACCGTAAAGCTGTATTCAGGTCTGGCGATTTCCCAGGGATTTGTATATTTGAGCCAATTTTCAGGACGCTCGACCTGGCCAAGATTTCTTATAGCCTGATCGAAAATACCAAACTCATATCTTATGCCGTAGCCATATGCAGGGATTTCAAGGGTTGCCATTGAATCAAGAAAACAGGAAGCAAGCCTTCCAAGACCGCCGTTTCCCAGGCCCATATCCGGCTCATTTTCTACAAGCTCTTCCATCTCAATATTGAGTTCATCCATGGCTTTTTTTGATTCTTTATAAATTTCCAGATTAATCAGGTTATTAACAAGCAGGCGACCCATAAGATATTCGGCTGAAAGATAATATACTCTTTTAACATCATGATTATAATAAAGCTGCTGAGTACGTATCCAGCGCTCAATAAGACGGTCTCTGGCAGAAAGTGCCAGAGAAAGATATAGATCGCGATCGGTTGCGGTATATTGATCTTTAGAAAGAGAATATTCAAGATGGTTCGCAAAAGATATCTGTATGCTTTTCCAGTCTGTTCCTTTATTAAAAGTGCCCCATTTATGAAACAGTGTACTCTTTTTCATGGTTTTCCTCTTTTTTCAAAGCAATCATGTTAACAAAATCAATCCTGATGCCTTCACAAAAAGGTCAGGTTTTTATAGAAGGTTGTGTATAACAAATAAAGCAGCAAAAAGCGGGCCAAATTATAATAGTGGCTAATCTGCTTAATTTAATAGTATTTATTAATTCCAATATCCGCAGTCACTGTTTTGAATATAAATTATTGAAAATATATGTCATTTAATTGACATAAAATAGGGAGGCAGTTGATATGCCATATTATTTTAAATAATAGAAGATCAGGCAAATTCAACCTAACCCTAATCCGGTGCTAAATTATCATAAGCCTTTTATCGAACTTCCTGCGAGTGTGCAATTATTACTGATATAATAATCCGTATAATGCTGACATGCAAGAACAATCCAATTTAATTATCTTTACGAATGAGCTTTGATTTTTAATCGGCATTATGCTACCAGAGAGTCTATAATATTTATCATATGAGATTGGAGGATATATAGATGAGCAAAGTTCTTATAATTGGTGCAGGTGGAGTGGGAGGTGTTGTAACTCATAAATGTGCCCAGGTTCCGGATGTTTTTTCGAAAATAGTCCTTGCAAGCAGGACAATTGAAAAATGTGAAAAAATTAAAAACCAGATTTCAGTGCCTGTAGAAACAGCAAAGGTTGATGCTGACAATACGCCGGAGCTGATTGAACTCATCAAAAAAGTATCTCCGGATCTTGTTATTAATACGGCCCTTCCTTATCAGGACTTGACTATAATGGATGCATGTCTTGAAACAGGTGTTGACTACCTGGATACTGCAAATTATGAACCGCCTGATGAAGCAAAGTTTTGCTATAAATGGCAGTGGGATTATCATGAAAGATTTAAGGAAAAAGGAATAATGGCTCTTCTTGGATGTGGATTTGATCCGGGAGTAACAAATATATTTTGCGCCCATGCAGCAAAAAACCATTTTGATGAAATCAATTATATTGACATAATGGACTGTAATGCCGGGGATCACGGGCATCCTTTTGCCACCAATTTTAATCCTGAAATAAACATAAGAGAAGTATCGGCAAGAGGCAAGTACTATGAAAACGGTAAGTGGGTTGAAACTGATCCTCTTTCTCTGCATAAATCATTTGATTTTCCCGAAATTGGTCCTAAAGAGATGTATCTTATGTACCATGAAGAACTTGAGTCTCTTATTAAAAATATACCAAGCATAAAACGTATCAGATTCTGGATGACTTTTTCGCAGGAATATCTGACACATCTCAGAGTACTTGAAAATGTCGGGATGACAAGAATAGATCCGGTAGAATTTGAGGGGTTTCAGATTGTACCGTTAAAATTTTTAAAAGCTCTTCTTCCCGAGCCCACATCTCTAGCCGAAAACTATAAAGGTAAAACCTGCATAGGATGCATGATTGAAGGAATAAAAGACGGTAAAAAAAGAAAGTATTATATTTATAACATCTGTGATCATGCGAAATGCTACAAAGAAATAAAAGCGCAGGCAATATCTTACACAACCGGAGTTCCAACCATGATAGGGGCAATGATGATGTTAACCGGCAAATGGAAAGGCAAAGGAGTGTTTAATGTAGAGGAATTTGACCCTTCTCCTTTTATGGAAAAGCTTGGAGTGCATGGCCTGCCGTGGGTTGAAAGATTTATAGATGAATCAAAGTAAAACAAAACATATATCAACACCTTGCTATATTCTTGAAGAAGAAGCTCTTTTGCGAAATCTGGAAATTCTTGATTTGGTGCAAAAACAAACCGGGTGTAAAATTATAATGGCGCTTAAAGGTTTTGCCATGTTTGCCGTTTTTCCGCTGATAAAGCAATATCTTTATGGAGTTACTGCAAGCTCTGTAGATGAAGCAAGATTGGGATATGAAGAATTCGGCAAAGAAGTTCATGTTTGTTCTCCGGCTTACAGTTATGATGAATTTTACGAAATATTAAACTACGCAGACCATATTGTTTTCAACTCATTTTCGCAGTGGAAACGCTTTAAAAAAGCTATTGCTGCAAGCAAAAAAAAGATTATGTGCGGCATAAGAATTAACCCGGAACATTCCGAGGTCAAAGTATCTATTTACGATCCCTGCGGACAATTTTCCAGGCTGGGTACAACAAGAAATAATTTTGATGAAAATGAGCTGGACGGCATTACGGGCCTTCATTTCCACAATCTGTGTGAACTGAATTCGGATTCTCTTTTAAGAACATTGAAAGTAGCAGAAGAAAAGTTTGGAATGTTTTTCAACAGGTTAAAATGGATAAACTTTGGAGGCGGGCATCATATTACCAGAAAAGATTATGATATAAATCTATTGTGCAACCTGATAAATGATTTTAAGAAACGTTATCCGATAGAAGTCTATCTTGAGCCCGGAGAAGCGATAGCGCTTAATGCCGGTGTTCTTGAAGCGTCAGTTATTGATATTATTCATAATGAAATGGACATCGCAATACTTGATGCTTCGGCTGCGACGCATATGCCTGATGTTTTGGAAATGCCATACAGACCGAATATAAGGGGAGCGGGCCTTTCCGGAGAATATAAACACTTATACAGACTTGGCGGCGCAACATGTCTTGCTGGAGATATTGTAGGAGATTATTCTTTTCCCAAACCGCTTGAAGTGGGTTCGCGGATCGTGTTTGAAGATATGGCTCATTATACAATGGTTAAAAACAACACATTCAATGGCATTCGCCTGCCATCCATTGCTATAAGAAAAGAATCAGGAGATATAAAGATAGTTAGAAAATTCGGATATGAAGATTATAAATACAGACTTTCCTAAAAAAAACTTCATGTCGTATCAATTCCAAGAGCTTTTGCATCAATTAACTTTATTCCGTTTTCCTGTAAAACTTCAATTGCTTTATCATTATCACTGAAACGAAAAATCATGACAGTTTTGCCTGAGCAAAAACCAATATAGGTATACATGTAAATTACTCGTACTTTTGCATTTTGCAAAGGTTCAAGTAATGCTGCAAGCTGTCCCGGCTTGTCTTCAATTTCTGCGGCGACCACATTTTCGACTATTGCAGGCAGTTGCTTTTCCATAAGTATACGTCTTGCTTTGGCAAGATCGGAAACGATAAGTCGCAGGATTCCACATTCTCCGGTATCAACAAGGTTATGGGCCCTTAAGTTTATTCCGGCATTGCCTAATATTTGGATTACCTCAAAAAAACGACCTGGCGAATTTTCGATATTTACTGCTATCTGTTTTAACTTCAATTGAACCTCCTGTTAAGCTTTGTGAAAAAGATAAAATAATTGATATTTAAACGGGAGATAAAAACATAAATATACAAAAACCCCTTTATTCCTTTTTATACTATAATAATTTTGTTTAAAAGACCTATTTGCACCAATGCCGGGATAAATAATTTTTATAACAGGTATTGAAAAGTAAGTTAATATTTATTACTTTCTATTTGCAAAGAAAGTAATAATGTATTAACATTTCTCAATACAATATTTATAATATTATTAATTATTTATTAAAATACGTTGTGGCCGGAATAGCTTTTCTATCTGTTTATTAATTGTATCATATGATTATTTCAATATTCTACTAGAGGTAAGGTAATGAAACCATATATGGAAATCAACGATAACAACTTCAGGTTATTTGATATCACACGTTTGATATTGATCGGCCTGATTATTTTTTTAGTAGTTTTTATAAGTTCTTGTTCAAAAGAAAAAGCGGCAATTGATAAAGAACCGGTTGTAAGACCTGTTAAAATATTGACTTTGACAGATATTTGCGAAATCTCCACACGGAAGTTTCCCGGCAAGGTTCGCGCTTCACAGCGTGTGGATCTGGCTTTCCAGGTACCGGGCCTGCTAATTAAACTTTCCGTAAAGGAAGGGCAATATGTAGGAAAAGGTGAACTTTTGGCACAGATAAATCCAAAAGACTTTCAGATAAATCTCAAACAGGCACAAGGACAATTGGCGATGGCCAGGGCATCTGTCGAACGCGCACAAAGCGATTATGAAAGAATATTAAGAATCAAAAAAGAAGATTCCGGTGCGACAAGTCAGGCAATGGTTGACCAGAGGCGTGCGGCATTAGACATAGCAAATGCTGAAATTACATCTCTTGAGGCTGCGGTTGAAGGAGCAAAGGATAAATTGAGTTATACTTATATGAGTGCCCCTTTTGCCGGTGTTATTGCCAAGCGCTATGTTAACAATTTTGGTGAAGTTCAGGCCAAACAGCCCATTGTAAGTCTTCAGGACATTTCCTATGTTGAAATACTTATAAATGTGCCCGAAAATGTGGTAGCAAATATTAAAGAGAAAAACTCAAGTACTTTTGCGGAATTTACAGCAGATCCCGGAAAATTTTATAAACTGGACTATAAGGAAATCGGCACGGAAGCTGATCCCATGACCTTGACCTATCAGGTTGTTCTGATGATGAAATCCCCGAAAGGTATCAATATTTTCCCTGGTATGACGGCAAATGTTCTTGCCAAGGCTGAATTGGGAGAATGCGACAGCCAGACATATGTGATTCCGGCTATTTGTGTTTTTGCCGATGAAGCCGGGAATTCAAATGTATGGGTGGTTGATCCCGGTAAAATGACTGTTCACAAGCGCAAAGTTGCTACGGGTAATCTCACGGGAGAAGATAGTATCCAGATTCTTAAAGGTCTTTCATACGGCGAAAAGATCGCTACCTCAGGTGTTAGCATGTTAAGAGAAGGAATGAAAGTTCGGGACCTCGATGAACTGGAGGCCTATAAATGATGAATATTGCCGAACTCAGTATAAGAAAAAACGTGGTTACATGGGTGATAACCATACTTGTTTTTGTCCTCGGAGGGTTCGCCTACAACAATTTGTCCCGCCTTGAAGATCCGGAGTTCACGATTAAAGAAGCAGTTGTTGTTACATTATATCCGGGTGCGTCTGCTGCGGAAGTGGAAGAAGAAGTTACAAACGTCCTTGAAAAGGCCATCCAGGAGCTGGGGCAGGTAAACTGGATTGAGTCACGGTCTTCCAGGGGCTATTCACAGATAAAGGTCAGTATCCAGGAAAAGTTTAACAAGGACACACTTCCACAGATTTGGGACGAAATTCGTCGTAAGGTTAATGATTACCAGTCCAGGCTTCCCCCCGGCGCCGGGCCATCTATTGTAAACGATGATTTTGGAGATGTATTCGGCGTTTATGTAGCTATTACCGGTGACGGTTATACTTATAACGAGATTTATAAGTACGCTAAATTACTTCAGCGCGAATTGCTCCAGGCTCAGGATGTTAAAAAGATTGTGCTTTACGGGGTGCAGCCGGAAGTGATCTATGTGGAAATGAGGCGTGAACAAATGGCGGAGCTGGGTATTTCCCAGGAACATATCTATAACGCCCTGGCTTCCAAAAACCTGCCTGTGGAATCGGGCCATCTGACGCTTGGCAAAGAATATATTCCGGTAAATCCAACGGGAATGTTTAAGTCGGAAAAGGATTTCGGTGATCTTCTTATTAGAGGAATAGGCCCAAATGCCCGGAGCATGGTTTATTTGCGTGATGTTGCTGTTATCAAACGCGGATACAAGGAACCATCGGATCCCATTTTACGGTATGATCGCAAACCGGCTATCGGGATGGCCATTTCGACCGTATCCGGTGGTAATGTAATCGCAATGGGCGAGGCGTTAAAAAAACGTTTTTTCGAACTCGAGGCTTTGGCGCCTTTGGGAATGAAAGCTTATCCAATTTATCTCCAGACCGATGCCGTAAGCACGGCCATTAACGGTTTTCTGATAAATCTTTTGGAAGCAGTAGGTGTTGTGATAATTGTTCTTTTGATATTTATGGGACTGCGAAGCGGCCTTATCATCGGGGCTATCCTGCTTATCACAATTATGAGTACTTTATTGTTCATGGATGTATTTGAAATCACACTTCAAAGGATTTCACTCGGCGCACTTGTGATTGCCCTGGGAATGCTGGTTGATAATGCAATAGTAGTGACAGACGGCATGCGGGTAAGAATGGCCAGGGGTGCGGATGCGCGCACGTCTGCCAAAGAAGTGGCAGGGCAGGTGGCTGTGCCGCTATTTTATGCAACACTGATTGCAATTGCCGCATTTGCTGCTATAGGGATGTCACAGGATAGTACCGGAGAATACTGCCGGACATTATTTTACGTGATTTTGATATCACTGTCGATAAGCTGGCTGACTGCCGTAACCAGCACGCCGCTATTTTGTCTAAATTTCTTAACAACAAAAAACGGGAAAAATAACAACGGCGAATCCGGCGATCCTTATGCGGGTAAATTCTATCAGTTTTATAGAAAATTTCTGTCAGTCAGTATACGTTTCAGGTGGATTACGGTTTGTATTGTAATCGGTTTATTCTTTCTTTCCCTTTTTGGGTTTAAATATGTCAAAAACAGTTTTTTCCCTGATTCGACCAGCCAGCAATATTATATTGATTTCCGGTTTCCCGAAGGAACACATATCAATGAAACGGCAAAAGAAATCAAGCGGGCTGAAAATTATCTCATGGAATGCGAAGGGGTTGATCATGTGATTACTTTTATTGGCGGGGGGCAGATCCGGTTTTTACTGACTTATGCTCCTGAGTCGCGCTATAACTGCTATGCGCAGATTCTTGTAAAAGTGGATGACTATAAAAAGATTCCCGCATTGATAAAAAAGACGCAAAGAGATCTTGAAAATCTGTTTCCCCAGGCTGTTGTTAATACAAAGGCTTTTGTACTTGGGCCGTCAACCGGCGGAAAAATTCAGCTTAGGATCAGTGGATCTGATCCTGAAGAATTGAGAAAGCTGGGCAAAAAAGCAGAGGAAATTATTTTATCCGATCCTGCAGCAAAAGGGCTGCGAAATGAATGGGGCAATAAGGTAAAGGTGTTAAGACCGCAGATGGCTGAGACACAGGCCAGGCGCGCAGGTCTTGGAAGGCCGGATATAGCAAGGGCCATCGCGGCTTCGGTAGAAGGAATCCGGGCAGGAGTTTACAGAAAAAGAGATGAGCTGATTCCGATTATTGCCAGGTCACCGGAATCGGAACGTGTGGATATGGACAACCTGAGCACAATTAATGTCTGGAGTCCGGTGGCCGGCAAAACGATTCCCCTTGGCCAGTTGATAACCGGTTTTAAGACCGATTTTGAGGATGCCAATATCTGGAGGCGTGACCGGAAAAAGATGTTAAGAATTCATGCTGATCCGAGGTCAGGCCTTGCCAGTGAGCTTCTGGCGCGGATAAAGCCCAGGATTGAAAAGGCGCTGGGTGCGGATGTTGAACAAAAACTCGGAAAACCTGTTAAACCGGATGAATGGGATGCTTCAACTATTCCGGTTAAGGATCAGGATTTGGTACCCCTTAAAGACATGCCGGGTTATTATATATCATGGGGTGGTGAAGCTGAAGACTCGAGTAGGGCGCAGTCCAGACTTAGCTCTAACATACCCATATTTTTCGGACTTATGATTCTTTTGGTAATTATTCTCTTTAATTCCATAAAAAAGACCCTGATCATATGGCTTACGGTGCCGCTTGCAATTATTGGTGTTACGGCCGGTTTGCTTTTGTTTAATCAGCCATTCGGATTTATGGCCCTTTTGGGATTGATGAGCCTTTCCGGGATGATGATCAAAAATGCAATTGTTTTAATCGATCAGATAGATCTGGAGATGACAAGCGGAAAGACTTCCTTTGAGGCAATTGTGGATTCCGGAGTTAGTCGTCTTATACCGGTTTCAATGGCAGCTCTGACAACTATACTAGGTATGGCACCGCTGCTCCAGGATGCTTTTTTTATATCAATGGCTGTGTCCATTATGTTTGGGCTTGGCTTTGCAACTTTGCTGACGCTGATTGTGATTCCGGTATTGTATGCAATATTTTTCAGGGTAAAAAATCCATAATTTTTGATACCAAGCAAGGGAGTTTAAATGCTATTGCTATTGCAATATTTTTATTTATCAGATGCCAAGAAAGGAAAGCTTTTATATATGAAGCGGTTTTTAATTGTTCTTGTAAGTTGTGTATTAATGTTTTGCGGCTGTGCCGTAGGGCCCGACTATATCAAACCTTCGGCGCCGGAACCGCAAAAATGGCTTGAGCACGAAGATAACAGGGTAAAAACTGAAACCGTAAGTTACAGCCATTGGTGGCGTGCTTTCAATGATCCGGTACTGGATGTTTTGATTGAATCTGCATATAAGCAGAATCTTTCGTTGCGTATTGCAGGAATTCGAATCCTGGAAGCCAGAGCGCAACTGGGAATTGCTTTCGGAAATCTATTCCCGCAGTCACAACAATTACGTGGCGGGTATTCTTATAACAGTGCAAGTGAAAACTCGGCCAACACAATTTCCGGAGACTTGTCTTACGCCGATGTGGCTGTTGGATTTGATGCCGCCTGGGAGCTGGATTTCTGGGGCAAGTTCAGGCGTTTGGTGGAATCCGGCGCTGCTAATCTGGATACCTCTGTCGCAAGCTATGATGATATGCTTGTTACACTTACAGCCGAAGTTGCCCGAACCTATGTCAGTATTCGAACATTTGAAAAAAGGCTGGCAATTGCGCGGGAAAATGTGAATATCCAACAACGTTCTCTTAGAATCGCCAATGTACGCTTTAAAGCCGGGGAAGTGACTGAACTTGATGTTGCACAGGCTACAGCGCTTCTTAAAAATACCCAGGCCCTGATACCGCGGCTGGAAGCAGCCTTGCGCCAAACCAGGAATGCGCTCTGTGTTCTGCTGGGTAAAATGCCGGATGATCTTGATGATATAATTACCGGAGAATCCGTTATTCCTAAAGCTTTTGCAGAAGTTGCCGTGGGTATACCTGCCGATCTTTTGCGCAGACGCCCGGATATACGGCTGGCGGAATCTTATGTGGCTGCCCAGAGTCCTTTGGTAGGTGTTGCCAAAGCGGATTTATTTCCTCATTTTAAACTTTTTGGTTCAATAGGGCTTCGTTCAAGCAATGGCGACTTTACCAAAGACGGAGGCTTGAACGGCAGTAGATTAAAAGATGTTTTTGATACGGACAGCCTGGAATTCTTCGGCGGGCCATCTTTTGGCTGGGATTTGTTTAACTACGGCCGGATAAAAAACAGGGTTCGTGTTCAGGATGCCAGACTTCAGCAAACGATAGTTAATTATCAAAATACTGTTCTGCGTGCTACACAGGAGGTGGAAAATGCTTTGGCCGGTTTTCTGAGAGCACAGGAAGAAGAAATTTTTTTATCTGAAGCGGAAAAAGCCGCCAAACGCTCGGTTCAAATATCAGTATTGCAGTACAGAGAAGGCTTGATAGATTATCAGAGGGTGCTTGATACTCAAAGGGCTCAGGCAACACAGGAAGATATTCTTGCCGAAACAAAAGGGTCTGTTGCGCTTAATCTGATTGCCATTTACAAAGCTCTTGGCGGAGGCTGGGAGATACGGGAAGGAAAGGATTTTGTGCCGGAAGAGACCAAGGAAGAAATGCGAAAAAGAACAAACTGGGGGAATCTTTTAAATAAACAATAAGAGCCGGTTTATTTAACGGCGGTTCAGGAAAAATCATCACTTAGCGCCTCGAAGCCGGAAATAATATCCAGCAGTTCATTGGTGATACCAGCCTGTCGTTCTTCACGGTGCTGTTTTTTAAGGTCAGCTTCGAGTTCTTCAATATTTTTTTCCGCTGCCTGCATGGCGGTGAGACGGGCCAGATTTTCGCCGGCAAGGGATTGGACAAGCGCCCTGTAAAGAGAAATATACAGATATTGCCTGAACAAATGCCGAAACATTTCGGTAGGAGGAAGGCCTAAAAGGGGCAGGCATCTTTCCGGCCATTGTATATTTCGTTTGTCAACCCAGCTTTTGTCCAGCGGAAGAACGGGGTAGCATGTCTGATCATAGCTTGTTTTTCCGGAAAGTATATTATGGCACAGATAGAAATAATCTGTTCCATGTTTGCTTTTCCGGTTTTCCAGTTTTTCCGTCAAATCCGCCACCATGATATTTACAGTATTCAGGCTTCCCGGAGCATTGTAATGCAGCTCTGTCGTAACGTTTTCATCGGTTATAGCTGCGGCAACTTTTTCTCCGACAGACCAGAAAGCCACATCCGCTCCCTGTTTTTTAAGTACTTTGTATTCAGTCATAGCTTTGGCGGCAATAATCTCATTGAACTGGCCGCACATGCCCTGGTCTGTTCCGATAACTATAATGACAGCATGTTTTTCGGCAAGGTTGCCTGAATCCGGAATAAAGTGGCTGAAGAGAATCTGCCATCCTTTATCCACTATATTTCTGTATGCTTCCAGAGATTCCACTGCCATCTCATAATGCCGGATATTCACCGCTGAAAGGGTTTTCATGCTTTTAACCACCGAGAGCAGGTCTTCAGCGGTCCTGATTTTTTTGTCCAGTACTTCCAGGGTTTGCATTGTTTTTATATAAAGGCTTTCAACACTTCGGTTATTATCTGATTCATCTTGTCCCAGACAGGATCTTTGGGCTCTGCTGTCTCAATGCTTTGGTTGAATCCGGGAATCAGTTTGGTTAATTGTTCGCAAACGGCCAATTCCGCATCCCTTATGCGTTTTATGGGGATATTATCCAGCGTGCCACTGGCAACGGACAAAAGAATTGCTATTTGACTTGCCGCACCAAGGGGAGAAAACTGGTCCTGTTTTAATACTTCGCGCACCCTTAGGCCATGGTCGAGGGTTTTTCTGGTATGATCGTCAAGCCTGGCTCCGAAACGGGCAAATGCTTCCAGTTCCTGAAACTGACTGTAGGAAAGTCTTAAATCCCCGGAGACTTTTCGATAAGCCGGAATTTGTGCCCTTCCGCCTACGCGGGAAACTGATTTGCTTACATCTACAGCCGGCAGCAATCCTTTCTGGAACATATCCGGGGAAAGATAAATCTGCCCGTCGGTGATGGATATCAGATTGGTGGGAATATATGCTGAGATGTTCTGTGCCTCGGTTTCGGCAATAGGCAGAGCCGTCAGGCTGCCTCCTCCAAGTTCGGTTTTCAAATGGGTGGCTCTTTCCAGCAGTCTGGAATGAATATAAAATATATCACCTGGAAAAGCCTCTCTGCCTGGCGGTCTGCGCATCAGCAGCGAAAGCTGCCGGTAAGCCAGGGCATGCCGCGTCAAATCGTCATAGATTATTATCGCATCATGGCCTTCATGCATGAAATACTCGGCTATACTGGTTGCTGCGTAAGGGGCGATATATTGAAGCCCCGGCGGATCATCTCCTGCTACTACCACGACGGTTGTGTAATCCATAGCATTTTGCTCTTTAAGATCGGCAATAACCTTGGCTACACTTGCGCCTCTTTGTCCTATGGCGCAATAGATGCATTTTACGTCTTTTCCTTTCTGGTTTATTATCGTATCTAAAGCAATGGCTGTTTTTCCGGTTTGCCTGTCTCCTAAAATCAGTTCCCGCTGGCCCCTTCCGATGGGAATCAGGGCGTCAATTACTTTCAGGCCGGTTTGTAAAGGTTTTTCAACCGGTGCCCGGTCTAAAATTCTTGGAGCTTGCCTTAAAACATCGTATCTTTTTTCTTCCTTTATCGAACCCAGATCATCCAGAGGCTCTCCCAGAGGATTTACTACCCGTCCCAAAAAATCAGGGCCGACGGGAATATCGAGGATGCGGTGGCTTCGGGAAACTTTTTGTCCGGCGGAAAGGTTTTCGTTATGGCCGAAAAGAACAATTCCAACACGGTCAGGCAAAATATCTAATACCATGCCCATATTCCCGTCTTCAAAAAGGACCAGTTCCTCATATTTTACATGGCTTAAGCCTTTAGCCCATACAATTCCTTCGTCTACGGATCGAATTGTTCCTATTTCTTCGGTTTCGGGAAGCGGGTTATACTGATTAGTTCCCTTTTCTATTGCATGGGACACTTCTTCAAGAATGGAATTAATATCAAAATCATTCATGCTGCATTCCGTGTTTTTGATGGAAATACCAAAAGTATTTCCTTTTCAAGATCTATTAAATATTTATCAAGATTCCAGGCAATTTTTTTATCTCCTGCAAATACTTCAATTCCCATTCCCAGGTCACGGGAAGTTTCAAAACGGACAGGTTCGGAAGATGGAAGCCATTGGCTGAATTTTTTTCGGATGTCATCGGCGACTTTTTCGGAAAGCCCGAATCCTGAAATTACCTGAACAGTTCCGGCATATTTTTCGCTTTGAAAGTACTTCTTTTCATTTTCAATTTTTTCCATGAAAACTGCGATAATCCGCGCTTCAAGCTGTTGATCGGCCAGATCCCTTATGACCTTATTGCCTATATTCATAATGTGCCGGATCGTATCCTTTTTCAGATTCGTTAAAAATTTCCGGCGTTCACGGTCAAGATTATCTGTCCAGGATTGACGCATATCGTCTATTTCCATCCGCAGTTCGGCAATTTTTATCTCGTGCCATTTTTCTATTTCCGCTTTGGCATCGGCCAGCATTTTTTCTTTGTTTTCCAAAAAATCCTGTTGCCTGGCTGCAAGTGATTCGGCATGTGCTCTGGCTTCTTTTTCGGCGTTTTTTGCCTGCTCTAATGCATTTGCAATCCTTTTTTCCCTTTCTTCCATCGCACGGATTACAGGGCGGTATAAAAATTTTTTTAAGAGAAAAATAAGGATAAAAAAATTAATGATCTGAGCGGCAATTGTAAACCAGTCTATAGGCACGATTTATCCTCCGGCTTTGGAAAGAAAATAATTCCAGAAAGGATTTGCGAAAATAAGTATCATTGTCACTACAAAACAATAGATTGCAGTTGATTCCACCATTGCCATTCCCACAAAAAGCGTTCGGGTAATCGCATTGGTTTCATCAGGCTGCTGTGCAATGGAACTTAAAGCCTGTGCCAAAGCTTTTCCTTCACCAAGGGCAGGGCCTATCGATCCTATTCCGATGCATATGCTCGAAGCAAGTATGGATGCTACAGCCACCCATGTTAAATCACTCATATTTTTTCTCCTTTTTTTATTTTTTTCGGTATTGATTGTATTTCCATCGCGGCGCCGATATACACTGCCGCGAGAATGGCAAAGATATATGCCTGAACCACTCCTGTGAGCAGCCCCAGCAACTGCATTATAACAGGGAAAAAAAGCGGGGTGATAAGCAGAAGAATGGCTCCTATCATATTGCTGCTCATAACATTGCCGAAGAGACGCACGGCAAGTGCTAACGTTCTGCTGATTTCTCCCATAATATTAAACGGAAGCATGAAAAATGAAGGACGCAGATAATTTGAAAGATAGTTAAAAAAACCCGCTCTTGAAATTCCGTAAACCGGAACAGCTATAAAAACCAGAAGGGCAAGGGCTGCTGTGGTCGAAAGCGAGCCTGTAGGCGGTTGAAATCCGGGAATTACGGAAAGTATATTGGAAACGGCTATAAACAGAAACAATGTTCCAAGAAAATCCATAATTCCTTTGGGCTGGTAAGGAGTTACTTCTTTTAACTGCTGCCGGATAGAACCGACAATTGCTTCCAGCATGCTTTGCAACAGGGAAACATCTCCGTCCGGTTTAAACCGTCTGGTTATCAGCCATGAGCCAAAAGACAGTAAAGCCATGACTATCCATGTGAAAACAATGGTTCCGTTTAAGGAAAATATGCCGTATTCCCAGAAAACAATGCTGTCAGGACTGATTGACATTCTTTTCGTCTCCTTTTGCGGAACCCAACCGGTGTGTTAAAATAAAGCGCATAAGAGCAAATGCGGCCATTGTTATCCCAAAAGCCGCAAGGCTGTGGTTTAAAGCCAGCCAGAATCCACCAAGCGCTATAGATGTTCGTATAATGAAGCTGTATCCAAGAAAACGTTGGGGATTTTGTTTTTGCGGGATTTTTTTTAAAGTCCACCACAACCCCCCGAAAAAGAGAATACTCAGGATTACTCCCCATACCGTTGCAACACATATGACAAAAGGGTCAATCTCCATTATCTTCCCTTTCTTCTTTGATGCCGTTTCTTTCCCGCGTAATCCATCTCCAGGCGTTGGCGCATCCTGAAACAATGCCGATTATCATAAGCATCAGTGTCCAGGAATAGCGGCTCGGATATTTGATGTCTATCCATAATCCGATAAAAATTCCTGCCACGGTCGGAACGGCCACAGACCATCCCACCACACCGAACATACCCAGGCCAAACCAGAATCCTTCTTTTTTTTTCTTTTCCGCCCGGATTTTGCGCTTTTCACGGATGTCTACGGCATGGGAAAACTGCCGTTCTTTTTTATCGAAATTTTCAGAATCTTCAGGCATTTTTTCCGATTTCCATAAAACTTCGTATAAAACCGGCTTCAAGCCGGGCTACTGCTGTTTGGGTTTGCTTTTCACGATCATCGGTCTCATAGATAATTCTATCTACCGTTTCCTTTAAAAATCCAAGTTCTCCCTTAAAAGCCATTTGGGTAGTAACAGCAACACGCTCCTGTTGCTTGACCAGTATTCCTTCCTTTAGTGCGAGAAATTGTTCACTGCCGGATTCCGAAAAATATTTCAGAATACCCGGAACAAGAGCGGTCACGAAATCGATATGTTTCGGCAAAATGCAAAATGAGCCCTCCGGGCCTTCTCCCACAATTTTTTTGACAGGAGAGTCCAAAAAGATTTCCGATGGAAGATAAATGGTTAGATTCAAGTTTTTTCTCCCATTGTTTTTTTTGCTTCATCAACTGAACCAATCATATACAAAGCGCTTTCCGGAATATCGGAAAATTCGTCATTTATTATTCTTTCACATCCTGAAATTGTGTCTTCAATACCCACAAATTTTCCATCAAGTCCTGTAAACTGATTTGTTGTAAAAAAGGGCTGGGTAAGAAACCGTTCCAGCCGTCTTGCCCTGAAAACCGTTTTGCGGTCTTCGCGTGCCAGCTCCTCAATGCCAAGCATGGCGATAATATCTTTTAATTCTTCATAATTTGCCAGAGTTTTTCTGACTTCCCGTGCAATATCGTAATGTCTTTGTCCTACAATACGGGGCTGGAGCATGGCGGATCTGGACTGTAAAGGATCAATAGCAGGATAAAATCCTTCACCTGCCCGTTTTCGTGAAAGAACGATGGAGGCTGACAAATGTGAAAAAGTATGAACCGCCGAAGGGTCGGTTAAATCATCGGCAGGTACGTAAACCGCCTGTATGGATGTAATGGCGGCTTTGGCGCCACTTGATATGCGTTCTTCCAGTTCGGCCAGTTCAGTGCCCATGGTGGGTTGGTATCCCATTCTTGAGGGCAGCCTTCCCAGAAGTCCCGATAGTTCGGAACCGGCCTGTATGAAACGGAAAATATTATCAATGAGAAGCAATACGTCCTGGCCCAGGTCATCCCGGAAATACTCGGCCATAGTCAGAGCAACGTGACCCACGCGAAACCGGGCGCCGGGAGGCTCATCCATCTGGCCGAAAACCATCACCGTATTTTTAAGTACGCCGGCCTGGCTCATTTCCCTGTAAAGTTCTTCCCCTTCCCTGCAACGTTCCCCGATGCCGCAGAAAATGCTCATCCCTTTATGTTTGCCGACTATATTATGGATCAACTCGGTTATAACCACGGTCTTACCCACACCCGCCCCTCCGAACAATCCGGCTTTGCCGCCCCGTTCAAGAGGGACTAAAAGGTCGATGGCTTTTATTCCGGTTAAAAAAATTTCCTGGCTGGTAGTACGCCCGGATAAATTAATGGATGGGCGATGAATAGATCTGTATTCGGAATATTCGGTTTTTTCAAGTCCGTCGATAGTTTCTCCGAACACATTGAACATCCGGCCCAGAAGATTTTTGCCTACAGGCGATGTCAGTGTTTTGCCGTATGAACGCGCTATGTCACCCCTGCCAAGCCCTGAAGTGGAAGAAAGGGCTATACCTCTGATGCGGTTTGCATCTATATGGGTGACGGCTTCAATGGGAATTGGCTTATCTTCGCCTGCCCAAAGCAGGGTATATAAGGGTGGCAGGTCTTTATTGAAAAATATGTCAACGATGCCGCCGCGCACGGAAACTACAATACCTTCGTTTATAGTTGCCTGGTTCCCGTAATTGGTCATTCTCAGCTCCGAAAAAGTCAAAAAGCAATAATTAAGGATGTATATTGCTAAATTCAGCACATACAGATTGAAAAATAATTCTACTGCTAAAGATTTTGATAGACAACAAAAAACTGATAATGAAAATAATGAGAATTAAAACTATAAACAATTACCGTAATATATAAACCATAGGGTTTGAAGGATTTTATAAATATTCTTGACATAATCGTTTGCCGGAAGTTATTAAAAACAATCATACCTATATATTTGTTGATAGCCATAATTTGATAAGCAGATAAATAGTTTATTATTGCTAAAAAGAATTTTCATTAATAATTTTTTGCGGAGAAACCAATGCCAAGCAAAGAAAACACCGATTTCACCCACATTATAAAAAACAATTCTTCGATTCAGCAAGTTGTAAGCCGTGTAAGTCCTGAGCTAACCGCAAGAAGATATCACAAACCGGCCGTATGCAATGTATTTATGAATGACTCTATAAGAACAGATGAAACAGATGATTATAAGTTTGAGATTCATGTTGAAGCAAAAAAACGATTGCCTGACATAATAGGAAACAAAGTTCAAATTTTAAAAGGCATGGATTCTGCCGATGAATCATTCAAAAAGAAATATTGTAAAAAACGAAATATAGGAATTGTGTTTTCGGGTGGACCGGCGCCAGGGGGGCACAATGTTATCGCAGGTATGTATGATGCCGCAAAGAAAGCCAATCCCGAAAGTGCTATATACGGTTTTTTGCTTGGCCCTGACGGGATTATTGAAAATGAATGCGTAGAATTGACAGATGATATAGTTGATGCCTACAGAAACCTTGGCGGATTCGGCATGATAAAAACAGGCCGTACAAAAATTGATTCCAAGGGAAAAACGTCTCTCTCAAAGGAGACATGCAGCAAATTGAAACTGGATGCACTTGTAATTGTGGGAGGAGATGATTCAAATACAAATGCTGCCTTTCTTGCACAAGACATGTTTGATGATGGTGTGCAAATCATTGGTGTTCCAAAAACAATTGATGGTGATATCCAGGTAAGGGATGCAAACGGAACGATTCTTTGTGCAATTTCTTTCGGCTTTCATACGGCAGCTCTTGCTTTTGCAAATTCCGTAAGCAATCTATGCACAGACAGCAGTTCGGATGTAAAGTACTGGCACATATGTAAAGTAATGGGAAGGGTTGCAAGCCATCTTGCCCTAGAAGTTGCCCTCCAGACTCATGCCAATATAACTCTTATAGGTGAGGATCTGGCCGATTATGTGGATGTAAGAAGGTTGGAAAAAGCAAAAAAAGATGGAACTGTTGATTATACGGCTTTCGGGATGACTTTGCGTCATTTGTCCCGTATGCTTTGTGACGGGATTGTGCGAAGAGCCGCAGTCGGGAAAAATTTTGGAGTAATAGTTATTCCGGAAGGTGTTCTTGAATTTGTAAATGAGATCCAGGTATTTATTATCAAACTTAACACGATTATCGCCAAATACAATTCAACCCATGATAACGACTTTCACAGCGATTTTCCCGTTTTGGAAGAAAAGCTTGATTACTTACGCAGATTGGCAAAAACTTCACGGGAAGAGGGTGGTTTTACTATCTGGAACACAAGAGATGATGATTTGTTTAATGACATTCCGGCTTTTTTCCAGGAAGGTCTTCTTACAGAAAGAGATAGCCATGGCAATTTTCAGTTCTCTCAGGTTGAAACGGATAAAGTGCTTATGGGTCTTGTTAAAGATTATCTTAAAATATTAAAAGAAAAAGGTCAGTACAAGGTTGGAATCAAAAAAAGCTATTTCAGTAAAACTCTGAAAAAGGGTAATCTTAACCCCGATCTTTACGGCCCTGCGCTTTTTAATGATTATAAAGAAGAGTTTCTGATAGTCAAAGATTCCATTACATCGCTTAAAACCTTAACTATGGAGCTTGTTAAAGAAGGCTTTTTGGCGGAAGATGAGAAAATTCCGGGGCCGGTAGAAAAAATCTACAAAAAATCCGTACCCAGCTTTAAGACACAGCTTCATTTTTATGGCTACGATGGAAGAGGAAATGATCCAAGCGGTTTTGACTGTGTTTATGGATATAATTTAGGCCTTACAGCTTTCAGCCTCGTAGCAAACGGGGCAACCGGCCAAATGGCTGCTATAAAAAACCTTGAAAAAGAATTTAACAAATGGGAACCGATAGGTATTCCCATAGCTCCTCTTATGCGGATTGAAGAAAGAAAAGGAAAGATGGAACTGGTTTTGGAAAAAACTATTGTAGATGTAAATTCGCCGGCCTTTAATATAGTAAAAGAACTTCGGGAAAAATGGCTTGGTGCTTACCATGGTGAAGATAACTACCGTAAGCCCGGGCCTATAAGATTTAGTGAAAACTGTGAAGAAAACAGGCCATTGACGTTTATCTTGAATGAACTTGTAAGACAAGAGTCGGGCAAGTAAGGCCGGAACTCAGGATTATTTGTTCCGGGCATTTGAATTACTCTTTTTTACTAAACGTTTACTTTCCTGCCGAATGGGATGCCTAATTTGCGCATTTTTGTTCGAAGAGTTGAAGGGTTTATTTTTAAAAGCTTTGCCGCACCTTTTTCCCCGTCTACACGGCCACCGGTTATGTTCAGTGCATTTATAATCGCTTGTGACATCGTTTCTTCAAGACCGAGAGGATTTCTATCGTAACTCTCGGATATCATAACAGTCGCGTGAGGCATAATATCACCCAGATTGTCAAATGCCAGCGGTTGTCCCATGCTGAGGATAAGGGCACGTTCGACCGCGTTCTGTAGTTCCCTGACATTGCCGGGCCAGTTGTAATTCATCAGTTTCTCAATTGCTCCGGGAGCAAGAGTGGGAACATTAGTAAACCCCATCTCCTGTGTCTTTTTCATCATGAAATATTGGACCAGGGCTGGAATATCAATGCGTCGGTCACGCAGCGGCGGAATCATGATGGGAAAAACCCGCAAGCGGAAATAGAGATCCTCACGGAACTTTCCCTCTGCCAGCATGGCCTCCAGATTGCGATGCGTAGCAGCGATTATACGAATATCAACCTTGATGGTTTCTGTCCCACCTACCCGTTCAATCTCTTTTTCCTGGATAACCCGCAAGAGACTGATTTGTGCCCCCGGTGTTAACTCGCCGATCTCATCGAGAAAGATTGTGCCGCCCTGGGCGCGCTCGAAGCGGCCCCGTTTCTGAAAGAAGGCGCCTGTAAATGCTCCCTTCTCATGACCGAACAGCTCGCTATCCATAAGTGACTCCGGGATAGCGCCACAATTCACCTTAATAAAAGGACCGTTTCTACGCGGTGACAAATTATGAATGGCTGTGGCAATTACCTCTTTTCCGGTTCCGGTTTCTCCCAGCAAGAGAACGGGGCTGGCCAGGGGAGCCACCTGGCCAACCATTCCCGTGACCTGTTTCAGACCGAAATGGGCGCCCACGATCTCTTCTCCCGTTTGTTGCCGTAACTCATCCTGTAAATATTTGTTGTCATCTGCCAGGATTTCCTTCAGTCTTAGGACCTCCCGGTAACGCAGATAATTGCTTAGGGCAATGGCAAAGGGTTCATTCAAAAGCGAAAAAAGTCGGATATGTTTTTTTGAATACTTATTGTTCCCATGATTACCGACAAAAATACCGGCTATAAAATCCCATTCCAGCTTTGGTCCTATCGCCATAAAAGCTGCATCATGATAGCCTATAATTTCAGATAGATAATTTACAATGGGATGATCGCCAATCCTGTCAGCCACCAATACCTTTGGCCTTACCTTAGGATTTATTCTCATTTCCTCGATAATTTGTTTCGTATCTTCCGGAACAACGCTTTTTAAGGATGTAAGTTCTCCTCCCCTCAAATCAGCCTTTGCAATAATTTCAGCGGTTTCCGGTGCTGGATCATAAACAGCGATCAGCATGATCTCCGCCGGGATAAAGTCGCGTATGTACATAAAGCAATCCCACAGTGCTCTTTCGATCTCCAGGCTGCCACAGATCCGTAATGTGGCCTCCCGGAAAAAATAATTTTCATCTAGTGGCATGGGAATTTCCTATTATTAATGTATAAAGTCCGTTTATTACCACAGTTTAATGAAATATACGTGCAATGCAACAAATATTATCGTTGCATACAACATATTCGTTGCTATCTTTGTATATATATCTGTATTTACATGCAAATTTACTTTGGCACGATTTGAGCTAAGACTATAAATAACTATATAAAATGAAATACCTGAAGATGGGATCCTTTGATTTGTTGATAACATAATCGTCGTTAAGGAGGGTAAGAAATGGAAAAGTATGATTTCGTAATCGTTGGTGGAGGGCACAATGGGTTATCAACTGCTGCTTACCTGGCTAAGTCGGGATATACGGTAGCAGTGGCCGAGGCGCGGGTTGAGGCCGGCGGATGTATGGACTTTTCCGAAGTCAGGGCAGGTTGCATCATTCAGCCACATGCTCTTATAAGTTATGCGAACGCATCTCCAGGCATGGATCATCTTGACCTGTGGAGGTTTGGGCTTCGGTTTGCGCCCGTTAAAGGGCCTTTTATGTTGGTTAACTCGGATGACAGGCCTGTTCTGGGTCTTCACCCTCAAGACCCAGCGATGACCAGCAGGGCCTTTGAGGTTTTGAAAACGTGGTCGGTAAAGGATGCTCAGTTGTGGGAGAAGATTGCATATGAGATGGTTCCCCATCTGAAGGATATATTGCGATCAATATTTTGGGTTCCCCCATGGCCTCTTGACCTTGAGTATGAGCCGGAGGATCTCCCATGGTACCAAGTACTCTGCAAGGCCATGCCGCAATTGTTCCGTCCCGACTGGCTTGAGTTGAGTCTGGTTGAAATCATGGAAGAAATCATGGAATGCGGACCCATGAAGGCTGCGATGATGTACCAAATCTACTACCAGGGAGTAGCGCCGCATTGGCGGAAGCTGGCGATCCCAGCCTTTGGAACCTATCTCTTGATGAATTATTCTGACGGCATGTTTGTTGGCGGGATGCATATGTATGCTCATGCAATCATCCGTAGCGCTATGCACCACGGTGCCAAAATTCTCACCAACTCGCCTGTGGAAGAGATTATAGTGAAAGATAACAAAGCAGTGGGGATACGTCTTTCCGATAGCGCTCAATACAAAGAGAAGCTCATCATGGCTAACAAGGCTGTGATAAGTTCTGTGGATACTCAGCAGACTTTCTTAAGGCTGGTCGGTTCCGATCATCTGGACAAATCATTTAAACAAAGGGTAGCGGACCTGGATATGAGATCCGGTTCCTGTGTCTACACGCATATCATCGCCAAGGATTACCCCAGATGCAAGGGGGAAGCGGGCAAATTGATGGCCGAGTTTGACTTGCCGCCTGCCGCATACATTTATCCCATGGATGATACCCAGGGTTATATGAATTATATTCGGGACGTGGAAGGGTTTAAAAATAGTGGAAAATTCGGTCCCCATCTGGCTGGGGGCGGCTATGCCAATGTGACGGCCTTAGATCCCACAATAGCTCCTAAGGGCTATACTGTCCTGGGTGGCTTTCAGACTAATGTTCCGCCTCCTGAATATCATTGTGACGGACCTGATGCCATTTCCTTTGAGAAAAAGGAGGAGTTTAACAATATGATCAAGGAAATGGTATGTCAGATGGCGCCGAACATGAGAGAAGACATAGTGTATTTCAATAGTAATACTCCGCTTGAAGATGAGTTCCGCAATGCCGGACTTGGTGGTGGTGCATGGTGCGGGCCTGCCGAGACCGCAGACCAGTGGTGGAGCAACCGGCCCTTGCCGGAACTATCGCGATACCGTGCGCCGATAGAGAACCTTTACCTTGCTCATCAGTCACAATATCCCGGTGGCCTTTGCCTGATGGCGGTTGCATACAACCTGATGCATATCCTGATAGATGATGGGGTGGTGGAGCCTAAAGCCTGGTGGTATCCCTCGCCATGGCATGTCAAGGACGGAGACAAGACAATACCGCGAATCGGTTGATACTACAAAGATAAATTAAAGGAGGTACAATATGTCAAGCGCTACGAATAATGCAATTGATAAACTGGTTCCCTATAAACGCGATGCTGTGGGGGCGATCCCCGAGTTTCCGAGGGAATCCGAATTCGATGTGGTGATTATTGGCGGGGGCCCCAATGGGCTTATTGCCGGTGCGTATCTGGCTCGTGCGGGCTTAAGTGTGATTGTGCTTGAAAAGCGCACGGAAGTCGGCGGCGGGCTGGCTACAGAAGAAGTTCTTTTCCCGTGCTATTATACCCACACCCATGCCATTTATCATATGATGACGGATTACATGCCCCTTTTGCAGGATTTTGATCTTTCAAAACATGGGGTGAGTTTTTATACTCCCAATTACCAGACCGGGATGGTCTACGAAGACGGATCATCCTTTGTCCTGTGCAGAAGCATCGACGATACCGCCGATTCCCTGCGCCGGCTGTCCCATAAAGATGCCGAAACTTTTTTGAAGTTAATGCGGACATGGGAGCCGATGTTCGATGAGATTCTGGGGCCTGCAACCTACTATCCGCCCATGCCCGCACTGGAACAGGTCGTCAGTATGCAGAGAACTGCTATAGGTAAAGCATTAATTGACCTGACGGAAAAAACCCCCCTTGAGGTGATTACTGAGTTATTTGAGAATAAAAAGATACAGGCCGCAATGCTTTATTGCGTCTGCATGTTTGGACTAGACCCCAATGGCGCAGGAATGGGATTCTTAATCCCCCTGTTGCTGCAAAGGGCGGGGTGGAACAAAGCCTATTGTAACGGCGGCTCACACCGAATGGCTGCTGCCCTGGCGCGGGAGATTATGGGAGCCGGCGGTATGATCATGAGTCCTGCGCCTGTTACCAAAATACTTGTAGCAAATGGTAAAGCAACGGGCGTGGAAATGTATGACGGCCGTCAGATAAAGGCGAAAGCTATTCTATCCAGCCTTGATCCGCAACAGACTTTCCAGGAGATGGTGGGGCCGGAGCATCTGGATGGTTACCTGAATCAGACATCAAAAGCCTGGCAGTATGAAAAAAAGAGTTTTTTTACTACACATGCAGTGCTGTATGAGCCGCCAAAATATAAGGCCGATGATGCCTGGGTAGATAAAGCTTTTATGACTGTTATGGGATTTGAGAATGTGGACGAACTCCTGCAATACTGGAAGGGTGTTAAAGACGGGGATATTTCAGATCAACTGGTCGGGCACTCTACCTGTGAGACTTTAATTGATCCGCATCTGGCCAGAGTTCCTCCCGTTTCTATAACACCGGTAATGCTGGATACCTCCAAGCTCAAGCCGAGAGCACAGCATATAGCATTCTTCCAGATGCATGCCCCTTACGATCTTAAGGGCGGGTGGGAGAAGAGAACTGATGAAATTACCGAAAAGGTTCTTGAGAGATGGCGCAGGTATGCTCCGAACATGACAAAAGAGAATATGTACATGGTGCATAGCGAGACACCTGTGGATATCGAAACGCGCCTTGCAAGCATGCGCCGTGGCTCGTTCAAGCATGGAGATTATATTCCGTTTCAGATGGGCATGTTCCGGCCCAATGAACAGTGTTCGTCCGGCCGGACACCGATTGAGGGTCTCTACACCTGTGGTGCTTCGAACTATCCCGGCGGTCTGGTACTGGGAGGGCCAGGGTATCTTGCAGCCAATGCTGTAGCTGAAAATTTAGAAATCAAAAAATGGTGGAAACCGACCAAGAATATGCGCCGGTATGAACGGGTGTATCTGAGCAAATAAAGAAAGGTTCCGGTGGGGTGTAAAACCCCACCATACTATGGCGAACAACCCAAATATGCACCGTAACTGCGGGAGACTTTGATGGCTGTAGTGGATTTAGATACTGCCCGGAGCAGGCTTAGGGATTGGTTCGCTATCAAGCTGCCGCAGGCCGGCGATGTGGTGATTTCATCATTAAGGAGGCCCGACTCCGGTGCCTCCAACGAAACATTTTTTGTCGAGCTTCAGTGGCGTTGTGGCAGTGACATCCGCGTGGAAAAACTCGTGGTGCGCTGGCCGCCTGGGGGGTACAAGGTGTTTCCTGACTATGCCTACGACATGACGCAGCAATACACACTGCTGTATCGTCTTGGCGATACCAGCGTACCGGTCCCCCCGGCGCGTTGGCTGGAGGAGGACGCTGCGGTGATTGGCGCCCCCTTTTATATTGTTGACCAGGTCGATGGGTGGGTTCCGGGCGACTTTCCGCCCTACCAAATAGCCGGCCCGCTGTTCGAGGCGAAGGCCGCAGAGAAGGCCAAGACCTGGTGGAGCGCCGTCGATACCATGGCTGCCATCCATACCCTGGACTGGCGAAAGGCCGGCCTGGATTTCCTCGGCGTGCCTGGCGCCGGCAAGAACTACATAGAGCGGCAGGTTGCCTATTACGAAGAGGTGTTCCAGCAAAACAGCGAGCCCATGCCGGGCATCCTGAAAACCAGCCGGGACTGGCTCCTGAAAAACAGCTTCGAACCAAGGCACTTTTCCTTATGTTGGGGCGATGCCCGGTTGGGCAACATGATCATTTGCGACCATCAGGTCGCGGCGGTACTGGATTGGGAAATGGCGTGTATAGGCGACCCGGAATCCGATCTTGGTTGGTTTGCCCACATCGATTGGGCCACCAGCGTCGGTCGCCCGGCCTCGCCTTTCCCGCGCATGACGGGTCTTCCAAGCATGCAGGAGACTATCGCACACTACGAACAGGCGACAAAACGGAAGGTGGAAAACCTGCATTACTACGAGGTGCTTGCCACTTGGCGCCTGGCCATTCTTTTCACCCGCATGGAGAACAACGAAAGTTATCTGGAGCGCTCCAAAAACAAGAAGGGCTTTATCACCTGGTCCCATTTTGAAAAGCTGCGGAACCTTTTGGGTCTGTAGTTGCTTAATAACTATTAACAGAACAAAAAGAAATAAGGGAGGAAGATACTATGGAGAGAGATCCAAAATTATATTGGCCCGATGAAAAATACCAGGGCCTTCGGCCTCAGCCGGGGGTAATGCAGTTGTGGTTTCATGATGGTATTTTTACTAACGGATATTCCATGCAACTTATGTTTCATACTGCTCCCGCCAAGTCCAGTATTTGGCTCGACGTCTGTGGACCGGATGGAAAAAATACCAATGTAGTAACTTTTTTTGATACGGATACTATTACCGCATCAACGGAATACTGTGATGTCAAGATGGGCGATAATTATGTGTTTGGTAAATTTCCTAAATACGAGATGCATTTTCGTCATGAAAACATGGGCGCGGATTTTGTCTACGAATGCCTGACACAACCGATTTTTGAACCCCCCGACGGGGTTTATCAGGGAAGAGAGCAAGGACCGCCAACACCATTATATTTTGGATATGCCGTTCGCCCCCGATGCCGGGTTACCGGCAAATTGATAATAGATGGTAAAGAAATCCCGGTAGAGGGAGAGGGCTATGGAGATCATGAATGGAAATACGCTCCTCCAGGTCACTTCCAGCACCATTGCTGGACATGGGGAAAGGTATATCTTCCCGAACATACGCTTGTTTGGTGGGATGCGGTACTTAACCCTACCTTTGGTTTCCAAAGATGCAAGTGGCTTTGGTCTTTAAGCGGGGATAAGCTGTTCGAATATTCAAATCATGCCGCCATGTATGTGGAATTAGTCGACCTTGAAATGACGGAGTCTGGCGCCACCCTGCCTAAAAAGATTGTTCTTACTATTGATGAACCAAGGATCAAGGGAACGGCAACCTATAACATTAAACACATAGCAAAAAACGTACCTATTGACGCTTTTGGCAGCTTTAAAATTGATCCTGAAACATGGATAGGCCTAAGGCATTATGCCCGGTTTGTATCCGAATGTCATTCCGATTTTGAAATAGATGGTAAAAGGATTGTAGCAGACTCAATGGAATCCCATGAAGTGGGGAAATGATAATTTAATATAATTACATAAAATGGGGGAACCATGGCTGAAGAAAAAGAAGAAAAAAAAGTTAGTGCAAGCATGCTGATGAAATCAACTGGTCTGGGAGAGACTATGCTGTATGCCGAACCGGTAAGTTGTAATATAGTAGGAGATATTCTCATTCTTCATGTCAAAACGGTTTCACCGGTACAGTGGCATATAAGAACCGGGATTACATATAGGGGGATACTAAAGCTGTTGTGGTGTATCTTTAAAAATTTCTCCGTAGTCAAATTCCTGTTTTCCGGTTTTATAAGACTTAAAAATCCCAGGTTGAACGAGGAATTTTAAAGAGTTTAAGAACTAAACGATAATACTTTTACTCCGGCATGGAGCAGCCTTCTTGTCGTTTCGTGTCCTGCCTGACATAATAAAAAGTTGTTGCTACCCTTCTAAGGGTTGTTTCATGCCGGAGATAGAAATAATTATATTAATCTAACGTAGTCTCTTTCTATTTACATTGCCAACTCCAATTCAACGTTTCCTTACTTAAAGTTCACCGACATTGTAGACTACTCAACCCTAAAATGCATCTTTAATCATCTTTATTCAATAAAAGGTAAGCCATAGAAGATTACCGGTCTTATGTAATTATGCTTATACTTTTTACACCTCTGATTCTACTACAGTTGCTATTGATTGAATGTAGCCCCAAGGGCTCATGTCCTTTTGCGATTATCTAAACTCGAAAAATTTATATTGGTTTTATTGTTTAGGATAAGACCGGCTCGAAAAAACGGTTAACTAAATCGAATACCATTAATATATTCCGGGAATCCGTTATCACTGGTCCAATAATTTATATACTTTGTAAAGGCGTATCAACTTTTTGTATTTGCTCGGGTGCTATTTATAGTTCGATATCTTTTAATGAAGTCAAATAAAAAAAAGGAGGTGAAGATAAGAAATTAAATTAACGGGAGGTCATATCTTTTAAAAAACTTAACTTTTAGGAGGAAAGACATGAGTAAGAGAAGATGGGGCGAAGCAGTCTTGTGTATGTTTGTGGTGCTAATCATGGTGGGAAGTTTCTCATCAAATGCAGCTGCACAAATGTCTACCGGTTTTCATGGTTTTTTTGAATCCAGTTTTGTTTTACGTGATACAACCGGTATTCAGAACGGTTTTTTCGATCAAGCAGAAGGAGTTCAACAGCGAAATACATTAAAGTTTGATATTGATGTTGACCCAAACATGAGTTGGGGTCCTATTGCGGTACAAAAAATCCATCTGACCTTTCGTGGCGCATATGATTCCATTTTTGATCTTCGTGCAAATGAATATGACATCAAGGATAATATGGGTGCTTCCAGATTTGATTATGGCTTGGAAGACATCAGATTCGAAGCTGATTTAAGGGAAGCCTTTATAGATATTTCATATAAAGGTCCTCTTGGAAGAGGCTTCTTCAGACCGGGAAGACAAATCGTTTCCTGGGGCGAGGGCATGCTCGAAACACTTAATGATGTTATCAACCCGCCGGATAATTCCTTCAATTTGTTTTTTCAGAATCCTGATGATGTTAAGACCCCTCTTTGGATGGGCCGGCTTAATTACAGCCTGCCCTCCACCATGACTAATCTTGCCCTTAATTTTGATTTCTTGTTGATTCCGGACATCAGACCTACTCAGTTCGGGCCTCTTGACACATTAGCAAATTCTACATCTGAGGGTCAATTGGAAGCTCCATATGCAAAAATATTGCCGTTTGCCGATAATAGGGGGGTTACAAAATTTCGGTATGACGTTCCCACCGACAATAATGAATACGGAGCCAAGGTATCTGCACAAATCGGAGACAGACTCAACCTTTCTTTTGTATATTTCAGAGATGTAGTTAATGAACCAGGCGTGGTAATGAAGGATTATAAAGTCGGAGCAATCCCGGTATTCCCACTTAGTTTGCAACCAACACCAACAACAGCATCGCTGACATATAATAAACAACATGTTTACGGTGGTTTTTTCAGCTACCAGTTGTTGATGTTTGGCATGGAAGCAATTGTAAGAGGTGAAGTTTCACATTATACTGCCTATCCTATAAGTCTTCCAAGATCAGAATATATAACGGAAAAGAATGCAGCCGGGTTCCCTGTTGCACAATACACATTTGAATACAGACCAGTCACAAAGACAATGCTTGCGATTGACAAGGATCTGCGCTTGAGGTGGCTTTCTAAAGATCTGACGAAAGTTTCAGTAGAATGGATACATAAAACTATTAATGAATGGGATAACTATTTAGGCGAATCACATTATAGTCCTTATTATGAAGGTACCACACTGTATTGGGACAATAATAATGTAATGGGAACCAATGCATCACATAGAAATAAAATGTTAAGATACGACCGCAGAAATATGAGAGAACAGGATGTGTTTATGCTTCAGATCATGACCTATTGGTGGGCATCCAAGCTTAACCCAATGCTAATAGTAGCAGTTAATCCCGGAAAACATGGTGAAGGCACTACATATATGATTAAACCTTCAATCAAGTGGTATATTACCTCCACTCTTTATACCGATCTTAAAATGCAGGCCTTTCTCGGAGACAAGGATGCCTGCTATGGTTTTGCTGATGGTATAGAAACCAGTGAGGTAACTTTAAAACTGGGATATGAATGGTAAGCCGTTATTTGATTGCCGTAAAGTTGTTTAAACAGATGTTATAAACATTGTCAGGCAATACTTGAAATAACAACAGTTTTTTGAATTTGCGAAAAAGCAAAGGAGGAAAAAGTGAAAATAAGAATTATGCGATTTTTTAACCGGACAGGATTACCGTTCATTACACTGCTTGTTTTTCTCTTGGGTATTGGTGGTACTTTGCAGGCTGCGGATTTACCCAAGTTGATAGACAAGTCTAACTGCGCTCAATACAAAGATTTACTTATTCCACCTTTATACAGGGCGGTTGAAAGGGGAGGCTGGGTTGTTACGCCTGGTAAGATAAACTTTATTTACAAGCATCCGGATGACTTTCTTGCTGCAAGCGCTAAAAATGCAGGAAAATATGACATTGACTCTGCTGGTAATTTAATCGAAAAGAGCACAGGGAAAATTGCAACAACTAATTTTTACGGCATGCCTTTTCCGAAGATTGACCGTAATGATCCCAGGGTGGCAGATAAGATTATATGGAATTTCAATTATCAGAAATATCGTTTAATAGGGACACGTCTAAATTCTTATGTTGCGTGGATTAACAAAACCGAACAGGAACGTTATTTAGAAGGATTTGATGTACGCCTTTATATGATGGGAAGGCCTCTGGGCACAGAAATAAAAAATCCTAAAAATGTTCTTACATATGAATTACAGAATGCTCTGGAGCCGATGAGTCTTAAGGGCACAAATACCATGTCCTACGTCTTTATAGACGAAAGGGATAATACCAACTATGCTTATGTGCCTGCTATCAGAAGAATACGTCAAACAGGATCAACAGCCAGGTCCGACCCATATATGGGCTCTGATGCATGGGTTGATATGAGTTACATGTGGAGCGGTAAAAACAGTACCATGAAATGGACGCTGGTGGGAGAAAAGACTATCCTTGTCAGTTTTACCAGCCCAAACATGCTTCCAATGAAGGATTTGCCGGATGGAAGCGTTCAACCTGTATACCCTTACAGCGGTACACGCTTGAAATTAGGTTTTGAAGTTCCGGGATGGACGGGTGATGCATGGGCTCCGGCTCCGGGCACGCTTACCTATATTCCAAGAAAAGTTTGGGTTATAGAACAGATGCCTAAAGATTCGTATTATAACTGGGGATTGCATATAAACTATGTTGATCAGGAAACTTATACAATATGGTATAAGGAGGTATATGACAAGGCAGGCGCATTCCATACCTGGGTTAGCATGTTGTTGCACTACAGTGAATCGCCCAGCGGCAAGACCAGCACAGCAGATTATGATACTTCGCTCTATGTTGATGAGATATATAAACACGCAACATGGTCAGGCCGTAGGGGTAATCCTGAAGCACGCATGTTCTTACCTGCGTCCAAGATGAATCCTGACTATTTTACAGTAAATAATTTCTTAATGTTGTCTAAATAAGTCTGATTTTGAAATCATTTATAATGTTTTTAACATAAAATATATGGCGAGGTGAGCCACTTTCAAAACGTTTCAGTTTGGTCAAGCTCAAGGCGGGAGAAAATTTCAACCACAGGAATGCATTGAGTATTTCGAGGATTAAAATTTGAGCCCAACGCTTAAGATCGGCCAAAATGGGGCGTTTTGAAACTGGCTCAGGTGATTTGTCCGGATGATTAAGTTAATTCTCCGTTCCTCCTTCTCTTCTCCGGGCAGGCCTCGCCATATTAATAGTAAAGATACTGCTTAATCGACTAATGCGGCCGTAGGGTTGGGTGATGGAAACTCTTAAAACATAACGAGAGGTGAATATGGGCACATCGAGCGTACCAACCGAAGGAGCTTTGCGCTTCACCGTGATAGCTAAGTATTAGAGAAAATTAGTCACTACAATTTCTGCTTTACTTCCTGTAATCAACACAAACGAAATCAACCTTACAAAATCCTGCATTATACATGATACGTGTTAACAGATAATAAATAGCAATTACAGAATATCACACCAGCAATTCTCGGTGAAATAATAAACTGCCTAAAATTTATCGTTCAAAACAAAACCTGAGATTATTTTTCGTAAAAGCAATCAGTTTATTTGGAATAATTGCATATTGCCAAAAACAGCCCAAATTTATCCGCCCCTTATTTGTATTGTTAAATTTCATGACTTTTGCTAATAATTTTTCTGTCTCTATCACAATCTTTCAGCAAACTTTTCTATATTCCTAAATCTGATGACCAAAAATTACATTCACCGAGAATTGCTGATATATACTATAACAAATTGATTTTTTATTAATTTCAAGATAATAGACAACTTAGTTTTAAAGTTTATGGGAGAAATAGCAGATGGCTTTGTATTTTCTGTAATACAGTTAGAGCTATTCACAGCACCAGAATTTCCCGATATTGACAGGATACTATTCAATATATTATTATCTTAATACTATAATCGGGTCATTTAAAACATTATTGTCAGCAAAGGGTAAAGTAAAAAGCAGAACTGGCATAGACCATGCTTTTTCCACATAACCCTAAGGTTTGCATAAAAGGTAGTTTTTTTCTATAGAATAGTTGTTCAACCGATAACGAATCAAAACTTCAGCCAAATATCATGAGGATTATCATGGAAATTGGTAACGATGCTAACTCTAATAAGACATTTGAAAGCTACCTGGACGAAATTGCGGACATTCTTGAAACAGTTCGCAAGCCATTTCTTATTATGGACTCCGACCTCAAGGTAATTTCTGCGAACCAGAGATTCTACGACACCTTCAATATTACCCCAGACCAAATTTTGCAGCATCATCTCTACTCGGCTTTGGATAATGAATGGGATATTCCCGCTCTTAGGCATTTGATTGACAATTGCTTCTCGAAAAAAGATAAGGGAGTGGATGACTATGAAATTGACCATACATTCCCCCGCTTGGGACATAAAATGTTGCGAGTAAACTCACGATGCACAACTCTTTCAACTTTAGACAAACAGGTCATTTTACTTTCCATTGAAGACTATACGAGACGGAAGCTACAAGAGCAAAAACTCCGCGAGTCTGAGGAACGCTTTCGGCGAATGTTTGAAACCTCTAACGACGGATTATTGCTCGTCAATAAAGAAACCGGAACCATAATCGATGTTAATCGGGCGCTTACTGAGTTGTTGGGTATAAATAAAGACGAGCTTCTTCAGAAAAAGATACAGAATGTGGGTATCGTCGAGAAGAACTGTGATTTACAAAAATTGCTGAAAAACCTTAGCGTCAAAGGTTTTTATACTTTTGATAATGTGTTGATAAACCTAAAAACATCAAAACCTTTTCCCGCTGAAATAACCTTCACTGACAAATCATCAGCCATTCAAGCTAATGTGCGTGACATATCCGCACGTATACATGATAAGGAGTTATTGCAAAAAAGTTTAAAAGAATGGCAAATAACCTTTAACGCTGTTCCAGACCTAATCATGATCATGGACAAGGATATGCGCATCACCAGGGCTAATGATGCCTGCACCCATTTTTTTTCCGCAGAGCCGGGAGGGCTTATAGGCCGTCATTGCTATGAAATCTTTAATGAGTTAGATGCACCTTGCCCCGATTGTCCGGTTCATGACACCCTTCAGGGACTCAAAGTCCATTCCAATATTATTATCCATAAATTCCTTGGGAAAACATTTCTTGTCTCGATCGCACCTATTCTAGGCGAAAATGGCGTGCTGGTTTCGTTGATTCATGTTGCCAGAGATATCACCGACCTTAAAAAACTGGAACATCAGCTCCAACAGACCCAGAAAATGGAGGCCATCGGTACCCTGGCCGGTGGAATAGCTCACGACTTCAACAACATCCTTACTCCTATTCTGGGTTATGCGGAGATGGCGATTGGGAGTGAATCTCCAGACAGCCCAATCATTGCTGATCTGCAACAGGTTCTTATTGCTGCAGAACGGGCCAAGGAACTGGTTAAACAAATTTTAACATTCAGCCGTCGACCTGAGGGAGAACCCAAACCGCTGAAAATCCAATTTGCACTTAAGGAGACGCTTAAACTCTTGCGCTCCTCAATCCCATCTAATATTGAAATAAGAGAAAACATTGATCAGAATTGTGATGCCATTATGGCTGATCCGATCCATATCCATCAGATATTGATGAACCTGTGCACGAATGCCTACCAAACCATGTTAAAGACCGGAGGAATATTGGGGTTTTCGCTTGCCGGAGTGGAACTTGGACCTCAAGATTTGGTAAATAAGTTTGAACTGATGCCAGGACCATATGTAATGCTTGAGGTTAGTGACTCCGGGCCAGGCATCCCCAGGGAAGTAATTGATAAAATATTTGAGCCTTATTTCACGACTAAAGATAAGAGCGGAGGAACAGGCCTGGGTTTGGCTGTTGTTCATAGTATTGTCAATAACTACAAAGGCGCTATCACGGTTTATAGTGAACTAGGAAAAGGCTCTGTTTTTCGGGTATATTTTCCTGTTATTGAAGTTGAGCCATTTCCAATAAAACCAGAAACTCCTTCCAAACCGTTAATTGGAGGATCAGAGCTGATTCTTATATTAGATGACGAAGAAATAATAGTTCGAATGGAGGAGGAAATGCTACGAAGTTTGGGCTACAAGGTTTTTACCTTCACCGACTGTGAAGTCGCCCTTAAGGTATTTCGCTCGCGACCGGATGACTTTGATTTGATTATCACCGATATGACAATGCCGAAAATGACCGGAGATCACTTTGCAAAAGAGGTGCTGAATATTAGGCCTAATATGTCAATAATTCTGTGTACTGGTTTTAATGAATTGATTTCAGAAAAAAAAGCTTACGAGTTGGGAATCCGAAAATATCTCACAAAGCCCATTCTTAAAAGAGAATTAGCGAATGCGGTGCGGCAGGTGCTTGATGCGAAATAAGGGGAGAGATTGTCTGCCAGCACCATGAACGGATGGATGGATCCGGTTACCCAAGGAAATTGACGGGTGATGACGTTCTCCTTGAGGTGCAAATTCTCGCTATTGCAGATGTGGTGAAAGCCCGGCGATTTTCCTGCAACTTTGTTGGCGCGGCTTATGCGGGTCATTACTTTCTTTCCATCCGTATTCCTCAATTCTAACAACAGCATCCTACTGAACAGTGGTAGGTGAATTGCAGTTTTTTCCGGGAAAAAATTGTTACATCGACAACTTCTTTGCTGTTTCTCAATTTAAGATATTTTTATATATCACAGTTTGATTGAAAATTATGTTGGGTAGAATATGTCTAACCATTTATTAAATAATACAAAGCAGGTAATTTTTCGTTTGTTTCTCTTCACTCAGTCACTTTCCTGCCGAAGGGGATGCCAAGTTTGCGCATTTTTGCACGAAGTGTTGAAGGATTTATTTGCAGAAGCTTTGCAGCGCCTTTTTCGCCCTCTATACGGCCACCAGTTATCTTTAATGTCTTTATAATTGCTTGTGAGTTTACTATTTCAAGACTGAAAGTACTTTCCATCTCAGGTACTGGTATCATGGTATTTGTTCGCTGTGTACTGTGTCCTATATTGTCAAAGGTAAGCGGTTGCTTTCTGTTGAGGATAAGAGAGCGCTCTACAGCATTTTGTACTTCCCTGACATTGCCGGGCCAGTTATAATTCATCAGTTTGTCAATAGCTCCCGGAGCGAGGGTAGGAACTTCTACAAAACCCATTTCCCGGTTCTTCTTCATCATGAAATATTGAACCAGTGCCGGAATATCGGCTCGCCGGTCACGAAGCGGAGGAATCACAATGGGAAAAACCTTGAGGCGGAAATAAAGATCCTCGCGGAACTTACCTTCCGCCAGCATGGTCTCCAGATTGCGGTGTGTGGCTGCGATAACGCGAATGTCAACCTTTATGGTCTCTGTTCCCCCAACCCGTTCAATTTCCTTCTCCTGGATCACCCGCAAGAGCTTGATCTGTGCCCCTGCCGTTAACTCACCGATCTCATCAAGAAAGATAGTTCCGCCCTGGGCCCGCTCGAAGCGGCCACGTTTCTGAATAAAAGCTCCTGTAAAGGCTCCCTTCTCATGTCCGAAAAGCTCACTGTCCATAAGGGATTCCGGGATAGCGCCACAATTTATCTTAATAAAGGGACCATTTCTGCGTAGCGACAGATTATGGATGGCTGTAGCTATTACTTCTTTCCCGGTTCCCGTTTCCCCCAGCAAAAGAACAGGGCTTGCCAGAGGAGCAACCTGATTGACCATTTCCATGACCTGCTTGAGGCCAAAATGTGCGCCAACGATCTCTTCTCCCGTTTGCTGCCGCAGCTCTTCCTGCAAATACCGGTTGTCATCCGTCAGGATTTCCTTGAGTCGCAAAACCTCCCGGTAACGCAGATAATTGGAAAGGGCCATAGCAAAGGGTTCATTCAAAAGCGAAAAAAGTCGTATATGTTTCTCGGAATACTTTTTACCGTCATTATTACCGATAAAAATGCCGGCGATAAAATCCCATTCAAGCTTTGGTCCGATCGCCATAAATGATGCATCATGATAGCCTATAATATCTGATATATATCCCATTAGTGGATGTTCAACTATTCGATCGACCACCAATACCTTAGGCCTCATCATTGGATTTATTTTCATTTCTTCGATTAGTTTTTTTGTTTCTGCCGTTGTGACACTTTTGATGGAGGTAAGTTCTCCTCCACTTGAATCCGCTTTTGCAATGATTTCTGCAATCTCGTGCACAGGATCATAAACAGCGATAAGCATGATATCCGCAGGGATATAGTCGCGTATAAACATAAAACAATCCCACAGTGATTTTTCGATTTCCAGACTGCTGCAAATCCGTAGCGTGGCTTCCCGGAAAAAATGGTTTTCATTTATTTTCATGGGGGTCTCCCATTATTGATGGATAAAAACTATTATATTACACAGTTTAGTATAGTACCCATAAAATGCAACAGATATAACTGTTATATTCCATAGGTAATGCTGGCGGCTTCGTTTAACTCTCTGTAATTATAAAGATAAAAATTGTGGCACGATTTAAGCTAAAGTAAAAAACTAAGATAAATTGAAATTAAACATTGATGCTTCTTTTCCAATCAGGGGGAAAGTGGAATTAACGCAAAAAGGAGAATCAGACTATGGAGAAAAACCCAAAATTATATTGGCCTGATGAAAAACACCATGGTTTTCGCCCTCAGCCGGGGGTAATGCAGTTGTGGTTTCATGATGGTATTTTTACTAACGGATATTCCATGCAGCTTATGTTTCATACTGCTCCCGCCAAGTCCAGTATTTGGCTTGATGTCTGTGAACCGGATGGAAAATTGACAAATGTAGTAACTTTTTTTGACACGGATACTATTACCGCAAAAACGGAATACTGTGATGTCAAGATGGGGGACAATTATGTATTCGGTAAATTCCCTAAATACGAGATGCATTTTCGTCATGAAAACATGGGCGCAGATTTTGTCTATGAATGCCTGACGCAACCTATTTTTGAACCACCCGACGGGGTTTATCAGGGAAGAGAGCAAGGCCCGCCAACACCATTATATTTTGGATATGCCGTTCGCCCCCGATGCCGTGTTACCGGCAAACTGATCATAGATGGTAAAGAAATCCCGGTAGAGGGAGAGGGCTATGGAGATCATGAATGGAAATACGCTCCTCCCGGTGAGTTTCAGCACCATTGCTGGTCCTGGGGAAAGGTATATCTTCCCCAGCACACATTTGTTTGGTGGGATGCGGTACTCAACCCTACCTTTGGTTTTCAAAGATGCAAGTGGCTTTGGTCTTTAAGCGGGGATAAGCTGTTTGAATATTCAAATCGTGCCGGCATGTATGTGGAATTAATCGACCTTGAATTGACGGAGTCAGGCGCCAGCCTGCCTAAAAAGATTGTTCTCAGTATTGATGAACCCAGGATTCAGGGGACGGCAACCTATAGCGTGAAGCACATAGTAAAAAACGTGCCTATTGACGCTTTTGGCAGCTTTAAAATTGATCCGGAGAAATGGAGAGGGCTAAGACATTATGCCCGGTTTATATCCGAATGTCACTCCGATTTTGAAATAGATGGCAAAAGGATTGTAGCGGACTCAATGGAATCCCATGAAGTGGGGTTATAATACTGGTTAAAAAGGAGGTTATTCATGCTTACCAAATACGATGAATTTCTTTGTCATCAGATCCCCTCCACCTTCGACCATGTGGTGGACAGTGGCGATAACTGGCGGGAAAATATCTGGTGTTGCGCATATGATATTTCCGGCAGGATTTATTTGAGTACCGTATTCGGAGTTTCGACCAATCGCAATGTAATGGATAGTTCCGGCTTGCTGACTATAGACGGTAAGACACAATATAACATCAGGGCATCGCGTGAAATGCGGCCCCGTAATGATGAAGTAAAGGTTGGCCCCCTTACCTACGAAGTAATTGAGGGAATGAAAACAGTTAAGTGGCTATTGGCGGAAAATGAGTACGGCATAAGTTGGGAAGTGGAATTCGAGGCCTGTATGCCTCCTCACGAGGAAAAGCCCCAATTTGCCCGCAGCCGTGGCCGGATGCAGGAAAACATGTACCGTTACGGGCAGACGGGACGTGCCAAAGGCTGGGTAAAAGTAGAGGGTAAAACCTATGACATCAAACCTGATACCTGGGTTGCACACAGGGACCATTCCTGGGGTCTGCGATGGCACGCTAACCTCCATGCAGAAGAGCAGGGTTTACAGCCTCCCGAACCGTTACCGGGCATCACATTCGATTGGAATATTCTTCAATTCGACAAGTGGTCTATCCTTTCAACACACCGGGAAGACTACCACGGTAAGCAATTGGATTTCAGTGGCGGTCTCTGCTATGCATACAATGACGCCAAGCCGGAGCTGAAACTGATCGGAGAAACAATAGAAATCGAGTTGGTGCCGGGTACTAAACGAATGAGAGCCGGGCGGGTTGTATATACGGCAGGCGACGGCTCAAAGATTGATATTTCCTTTCGTGTCGTAACGGTCATTTTCATACATGCAGGCGGCTATTGGCCTTACAAAGGATATCGCCTTGGAAGGTGGATGGGACCTGACTGGATCGAAGGGGAAAAGTTGGATATCACGGATACGGAAGTATTGAAGAACATTTCCGAGGGGCCCACCTATATGGTGGAATGCCGCTGTGGCAATGAGACCGGCACCGGGATGATCCAGTTTGGTATTCACGGAAAACATCATCGTTATGCGCCATAAAGGAGAATATCATGTCAAAAGATATGGACATAGAGGATATCCGGGTAAGACTAATGGACTGGTTTAAGAGCAAAATACCCCAGGCGAGCCAAATTTCGCTTTCACCTCTGAAAAAACCGGTTTCCGGACTTTCCAATCAGACTTTTTTTTTCGAACTCAGTTGGTGGGAAGCCGAGGTTATGCGGGTGGAAAATTTAGTTCTTCGCTGCGCCCCTACGGGTTTTTTGATGTTTCCCAAGTACGATATGAAAGAACAATTTATATTAATGAAGCATTTGGAGAAGACGGCTGTACCTGTTCCAAAGACGCGATGGCTGGAGGAGGATGAATCTGTAATCGGCATTCCTTTCTACATCGTGGCACAGGTTCAGGGATGGATTCCCGGTGACCATCCGCCCTACCATGTGGCAGGGCCCCTTTATGAGGCGAAACTGGAGGAAAGGGCCAGAATATGGTGGAAGGCCGTAGATACAATGGCCAAGATCCATACACTCGACTTGGAAGAGGTGGATCTTGGTTTTCTGGGGGTTCCCGGAGGTGGCGCAGACCCCATTGATCAGGAAATAGCATATTACGATAAAATGCTTGAGATGAATGAGGAGCCACCTCCACCTATACTGGAGCGTACCAGGGACTGGCTAAAAGAAAACATTTATGAACCCAGGTACGTTTCATTGTGTTGGGGTGATGCCAGGCTGGCTAACTTGATGTACCAAAGTGATGAGGTTGTAGCAGTACTGGACTGGGAAATGGCATTTCTTGGAGATCCGGAATCCGATCTGGGCTGGTTCATCCATATGGACTGGGCTACAAGCGAAGGACTACAGACCAAACCATCTCCTCGTCTTGAGGGGCTTCCGGGAGTAAAAGAAACTCTTGCCCACTATGAGCGGATAACAAATAGAAAAGTAGAGAATTTTTTCTATCATGAAGTATTTGCAACCTGGCGCATGGCAGTGGTTTACACCCGTTTGGCAAAACATCAAAGATTTATATCCAACTTTGCAAAAATCGATATTACCCGATCTCATTTTGAAAAACTAACGCGGCTATTGTCCCTGTAAGAGGCCGGATATGATCATGAACCGCAACAGCAAGCGGATCTTAAATCAATCAAAAGTTCTTACGGTTGCTGTGAAGTAATACTGTAAGACATGAGCATGCCCTGTTTTAAGATTGATATGATCTTAACATAGAGAAAAGTAATCACAGCAGCTATAGGAAAATAAGGAGGAAAAGAAAGATGAAGCATAAAAAGATATTCAAGTATTTTAAAATGTCATTATGTTCGTTATTAGTTCTGTTTTTATTTTGTGGTGCTGCTTTGGCGCTGGATTTGCCGAAAGTGATTGATAAGACTAACTGTAGTCAATTTAAAGACCTCCTCATTCCGGCCATGTACCGCGCAGTTGAAAGGGGTGATATGGTTGTTACGCCGGGAGCTATAAATTTTAAATATAAACTCTCAAACAGCTTTATTGATGCAAGTGCGAAAAATGCCGGAAAATTTGACATAAGTCCTGACGGTGATTTAGTCGAAAAAAGCACTGGGGAAATTCCATTATATAATATTTATGGTTTTCCTTTTCCAAGCATTGATCTTAAAGATCCCAAGGCAGGAAGTAAAATTATATTGAACTTTGATTTTCAGATATACCGTTTCATGGCCACAAGGTTGCGCAGGCCTATGTTATGGATAAATGAATCAGGGTTAGAACGTTATTCAGATGGTTTAGATCATCGTCTATATATGACAGGCAGACCGCCGGGGCAGGAAATAAAAAAGAATCCCGATCATGTTCTGAGATATGCATTTATAAGAGCTTTGGAGCCGATGTGTCTCAAGGGTACTAATATGATGTCCTACATTTATATGGACTCAAGGCAGGACAGCTCTTATGCCTTTGTTCCTGCAATTCGCAGGGTTCGACAAACCGGCTCAACCTCGAGGTCAGACCCATATATGGGTTCTGATGCATGGATGGATATGAACCAGGGCTGGAGTGGCAAAGACCGTTCAATGAATTGGAAGTATATTGGAGAAAAGACAGTACTTGTTCCTTTTACTAGTCCGAATATGATTCCTGTTGAGGAATTTCCGGATGGAAGGATTGCTCTAAAATATCCCTACACAGGCAGGTGCTTCAAATTGAATTATGAAATTCCGGGATTTAAGGGTGCTGCCTGGGCACCTGCAACAGGAGTTATAACCTATATTCCCAGAAAAGTTTGGATTGTTGAACAGATGCCAAAAGATCCATATTATAGTTGGGGGTTACACGTAAATTATATTGATCAGGAGACTTATACTATCTGGTATAAAGAGGTGTATGAAAAATCCGGCGAATTCCGGACATGGATGGCTAAATTTGTACATTATAGTGAGTCACCGACTGGTAAAAATACTACAGGAGATGTAGATAATCAGCTCTATGTAGATGAAAAAGCTCGGCATGCTACGATAACTAATTGCGCTAATAGTCCCGAGGCCTTTATTTATATGCCTGAATCAAAAATGAAGTCAAATTATTTTACCCTGGATAATCTTTTGCTATTGTCTAAGTAAAATATGGATATTCTAATGAGCCAGTTTCAAAACGCCCCATTTTGGCCGATCTCTGCGTTGGGTTCAAATTTCAATCCTCGAAATACTCTATGTATTCCTGTGGTTGAAATTTTCTCCCGCCTTGAGCTTGACCAAACTGAAACATTTTGAAAGTGGCTCTAATATCATCAAAAGGTAGAGGCTGTGTCTTTTTAAAAACATAAATTTTAGGAGAAAAGATATGAGTAAAAGAAGATTGGGTGAAGCAGTTGTCTTTGTTTTTGCCATTTTGGTAATATTGATTATTTTCTCTTTAAATGCATCTGCTGCAATGTCTACCAGTTTTCATGGGTTTTTTGAATCCGGTTTTGTTTTACGTGATGCAAATGGTCTTCAGTACGGCTTTTTCGATGAAGCATATGGAGTACAACAAAGAAATACTTTAAAATTCGATATTGATATTGATCCTAAAATGCAATGGGGGTCGTTTTCAGTAGAAAAATTACATCTAACGTTTCGTGGCGCTTATGATTCGATTTTTGATCTTGCTGCACAGAGATACGATATCAAAAATAATCTTGGTGCTTCAAGGTTTGATTACGGCTTAGAAGACGTAAGATTTGAAAGTGATTTAAGGGAAGCCTTTATAGATTTTTCTTATAGAGGTGATTTTGGAAACGGCTTTTTCAGGCCGGGAAGACAAATCGTTTCCTGGGGCGAGGGTCTGCTGGAAACACTTAATGATGTTATCAACCCGCCGGATACTTCTTTCAATTTATTTTTTCAGAATCCCGATGATGTTAAGACTCCTCTTTGGATGGGCCGGCTCAATTACAGTCTTCCAAAAATGACAAAAATCAGACTCAATTTTGATTTATTGTGGATTCCTGATATCAGGCCTACTCAATTCGGGCCTCTTGACACAGTAACCAATTATACATCTGAGGGTCAATTGCAAGCTCCATATGCAAGCATATTGCCGTTTGCCGATAATAAGGGGATTGCAAAATTCCGGTATAACGTTCCCACCAACAATAATGAATACGGAGCCAAGGTATCTGCATTAATCGGAGACAGACTCAACTTATCTTTTGTATATTTCAGAGATGTAGTTAATGAACCAAGCGTGATAATGAAGGATTTTGTACTCAACCCAACATTTTTTAATCTTCCGTTCCCATCAACAGCCGAGATGAATTATAACAAGCAACATGTTTACGGAGCTTATTTCAGTTACCAATTGTTGGCGTTTGGCTTGGAAGCTATCGTAAGAGGAGAGGTTTCCCGATATACGGCGTATCCTATAGGTCTTCCAAGATCAAGTTATTATTATAATGCAGCAGGAACTGAACAATATACATTTGAATATCATCCTGTTACAAAAACAATGCTTGCGATTGACAAGGATCTGCGCTTAAGGTGGCTTTCTAAAGATCTGACGAAAGTTTCAGTAGAATGGATTCATAAAACTATCAATGAATGGAATAACTATTTGAGCGATTCGCATTACGTTCCGCATTATGAAGGCACCACATTTGAAACAGCCAACCACAAAACACTCAGATACGACCGCAGAAATATGAGAGAACAAGATGTGTTCATGTTTCAAATCATGACCTATTGGTGGGCTTCCAGGCTTAATCCAATAATTATAGTAGCAGTTAATCCCGGAAAACATGGTGAAGGCAGTACGTATATGCTTAAACCTTCAATCAAGTGGTATCTTACCCCCCAGTTTTATACTGATCTGAAGCTTCAGGCCTTTTTTGGAGACAAGGATGCCTGCTACGGTTTTGGTGATGGTATAGAGACTAGTGAGGTAACCATAAGGATGGGATATGAATGGTAAGTGTTATACCAGTAACGATTTTTGGACTCGTCATTTTAATAAGCCATTGCAATATGTAAAACTGATTAAATTAATGGATTTTTCATTTAGTTCCTTTGGTGTTGGCATGGATACCGAGCTTACGCATTTTGGTTCGAAGTGTTGAAGGATTAATTTCCAGAATCTTTGCTGCGCCGTTTTCACCACCTACACGGCCATTGGACATTTGCAGGGCTTTTACAATCGCTTCTGACATTGTTTGTTCAAGACTGAAAGGGTTTTTCCCGTTACTCTCTGGTATTATTGCTTCTGTGCGGGGAATAATATCACCCAGACTATCGAAGGCCAGTGGTTGTTCCCTGCTGAGGATAAGGGCGTGCTCAACTGCATTTTGCAATTCCCGGACATTGCCGGGCCAGTTGTAGTTCATAAGTTTTTCAATTGCACCGGGTGCGAGGGTTGGGACCTTTAAAAAGCCCAGCTCTTGAGTCTTTTTCACCATAAAATATTGGATCAAAGCAGGAATATCGGCGCGTCGGTCACGCAGAGGCGAAATTACAATCGGAAAAACCCGTAGGCGGAAATATAGGTCTGTACGGAACTTGCCTTCTGCCAGCATGGTTTCCAGATTGCGGTGCGTAGCAGCAATAACCCGGATGTCAATCTTGATGGTTTCCGATCCGCCAACCCGTTCTATCTCCTTTTCCTGGATTACCCGCAAGAGTCTGATCTGTGCTCCTGGAGTTAACTCGCCGATCTCATCAAGAAAGATTGTGCCGCCATGGGCCCGCTCAAAGCGGCCGCGTTTCTGAGAAAGGGCTCCGGTAAATGAACCTTTCTCATGGCCAAATAGTTCGCTGTCCATAAGGGATTCAGGGATGGCACCGCAATTAACTTTAATAAATGGGCCGTTTCTTCTAAGCGACAGATTATGAATGGCTGTGGCTATGACCTCTTTTCCTGTTCCAGTTTCTCCCAACAAGAGAACAGGACTGGAAAGGGGCGCAACCTGGCCGACCTTTTCCATGACCTGCTTCAGACCGAAATGGGCGCCAACGATCTCTTCTCCTGCCTGCTGCAGTAACTCTTCCTGTAAGTACCGGTTGTCATCCGCAAGAACTTCTTTAAGCCGCAGTACTTCCCGGTAACGTAAATAATTGCTGAGTGCAATGGTAAAAGGTTCACTTAAAAGCGTAAATAATTGTACATGTTTTTCCGAGTATTTTTTACCTTTGTTATTACCGATAAGAATACCGGCAATAAAATCCCATTCCGGGTTTGGCCCGATTGCCATAAACGCGGCATCAGGGTGGCCAACAATATCGGACATTGGGCCCAAAATCGGATGATCGCCAATTCGGTTGGCCACCAATATCTTTGGTGTCATTTCAGGGTTTATTCGCAATTCCTCGATAAGCTTTTTAGTATCCGCCGGAGCAACAGTTTTGGCGGATATAAGTTTTCCTCCGCTTAAATCTGCTTTTGCAATGGTTTCCCCAATCCCGGTTTCCGGATCATAAATATCTATAAGTATTATATCTGCCGGGATATAGTCACGGATATAGATAAAGCAGTTCCATAGCGCTTTTTCGATCTCCAGACTACTGCAGATGCGCAGCGTAGCTTCCCGGAAAAAATAATTTTCATCTATCGGCATTAGTGTCTCCCATTATTTATGAACTCCAAAAAAGTCCGAATTTTGATAAGCAGTCAAAATAGATAGTCAAAATATAGCTTATTACAATCTGTAAAGCAATAAGCGCGAAATGCAACGCGTAAGGCGTTGCATACAATAACTTTGTTTGTTGAATTCGTTTATATGTCTGTATTTGCAAGATAAATATTTTGGCACGTTTTTGGCTAATACATAAAAAGGGAAAGTGAGGTAAATTATGATGAAACTTCTGGAGATAGTAGCTGTTCGAACATCCGGCCATTTTGCGGAGCAGGCCCGCCAATATTTGAAGGAATTTTGTAAAACTTTCAAGGGACCGGCGATTCCGGAAATGAACTTTTATATAAATTCTGCCACCAACAGTGATATCAGCGTAATTCTCCAGTGGCAGGAGCGGAAACAAACAAATACAAAAACAGATGTAGGCTTTTGTTTGGCCTGTGGTCTGAAGCGGTTTGGTCTGGTAGATCATACCTGCTGGGTTATGATGGAAGATTAATAAATTATAAATCAATAAAGAGATATTGCATGAGATATTGTAAGATAAATTTATCAATGATCAAGAAGTGGCGGACAATTTTACTTACGGTGATATTAATCTGCTACTCAAATGCCGGTATTGCTGCTGATGATGTACCGCAAATGATAACTCTTTCAGAAGGTCTGAAAATCGTTACAAAACAAGGCCGGGCTGTTAAAATCGCAGGGTTTAGCGAAAGAATTGCCGAGTCGGATGTTAATGTTGCACGTTCAGGTCTTCTGCCCAGAATCGATGCTTCTGCAGGGCATACAAGTCTGGACCGTCAACCGGCTATGACCGTAAACGGTATGGCAATCAATACTTCCGACTCCCATCACTATTCATACAGTATCAGCATACAGCAGATTCTGTTTGATTTTTATGGCAGCCTTTCACGTTATCAGGCAAGCAGTATGCTTCTTGAAGCAAAAAAATTTGATTCTGCCAGAATACGAAACTCCGCCGCTTTAGAATTTACTGTAGTGTTCTATGAATTGCTGGAGTCAGAACATCTGGTTGTTGCGGCAGACAAGGATATTGAGCGGCTGGAGGCACATTACAGGGATGCGGACAAGCTTTACAAGGCAGGTGTTACTACCAGAAATGATCTTTTGCAGGTCCAGGTACGTCTGTCAGACGCCAGACAGAAGCAACTGACACTAAAAAATCTGGAAGCCTTGCGTTCGGCGAATCTTAACAATCTACTTTTGAGACCCCTAAACAGTCCGGTCAGGGCTGAAGAGATAAATAATCCTATTTTGCCGCCTTCCAATCCTGATCTGGAACAGTTATGGATGGAAGCTTTAAAAAAGCGTGCGGAAATAAAGATTGTAGACCGGACATTAAATGCTATCAATCTTGAAACGGTTGCAAAAAAGTCGGAATTTTTGCCGAAATTTTTCGTGAGAGCATCAAATGATTATATGGAAAATTCCTACCAGCTCCATGAGAATAACTGGTCGTTGATGTTCGGGGTCAACATAAATCTTTTCGAGGGTGGACGTTCCATGGCAAACTTACAAAAAACCGGGTATCAAAAGAATCAGCTTCTGGAGCAACGGGCCAGGCTTGTTGATGAAATCAAACTGGAACTGCAGCGCTACACCCTTGATCTGCATAATGCTTATGCACGTATTCTGGCAAACCAGGATGCCGTGGATCAGGCGCAGGAAAATTTGCGTATTAACAAAAGACGATATGAGGAAGGTGAAGGTACGGCTACACAAGTACTTGATGCCGTGACCCTTATGACAAATGCCGAGACGAATCGCATCCGCTCTATTTATGATTACCGTAGAGCGGAGGCTGCGACTCATTATGCTACCGGAATCGATTTGCGGGAAATTTATAAATAAAAAAGGAGTATTTAATTGTTTGTGTCTAATCTCAGAAATAAAATATACATGATTCTGTTGTTGATGTTTTTATTTTGTCTTATCTTTGCCGGGATTTTTTACAAAGACCGTTTTCAGGCAGCTCCTTTGATAGAGGATGATACCCCTCTGGTTCGTACCATGATTGTTGATAGTACTACTGATAATATAAAAAACTATTCGTATTCAGGAGAGGTTCGCGGCCGCAGGGAAAGTCAATTAGCCTTTCAGGTAGGTGGTAAAATAATCAAGCGATATGTGGAGCTTGGTTCCATGGTCAAGCAGGGACAGATACTGATGCAGATTGATCCTCAGGATATTGCAGAAACTGTAAACAGCCAAATTGCCCGGGTTGCTGCTATTAAATCCCAATTGGACTTGGCTGAGAAAAACCTGAATCGCTATCGGCAATTGTACGAGCAGGATGTGGTCAGCCGTGCACAACTTGACCGTTATGAAAGTACTTATGAAGTAGCACAAGCAACGTATCAGCAGGCAGAGGCTCAATATGTACAGGTATCCAACCAGTTAAAATACAGTTCACTGCGTACGGATCGTTCGGGTGTGGTTTCCGGAATCAGTGCCGAGGCAGGACAAGTCGTGGGCCCCGGACAGATTGTAATAACTATGGTAGATGAGAAAGAATTAGAGATTGAAATCTATGTTCCTGAAAACCGTATTGGTGATCTTAAAAATGTTACTTTGATCAGGATTACTTTCTGGGCTCTGCCTGATTTGATTGTTGCAGGCAAAATTCGTGAAATATCGCCTATGGCGAACCCCGTTTCCCGTACTTACAAGGTTCGCGTAAGTCTGTTACAACAATTGCCGGAAATCAAACTGGGCATGACAGCTAAAGTAGAAATCGCAGCTCCGGATGATCAAACCATTATTGCATCTATTCCCCTGTCAGCTCTGTACCAAACTAAAGAAACCCCCTGTGTCTGGATAGTCCGGGAAGAAAAAGTCTGGCTCAGACCGGTCAGGACGGGCATTTTCGGAAATGGCCGGGTTCAGATCTCGGATGGTTTGAAAACAGGAGAAGTTATTGTTACAGCCGGTGTTCATAAATTGCGTGAAGGTCAGAAGGTGAAAGTTATGGAAGGTGACAAAAAGTGAAATCCTTTAATCTGACAGAATGGGCGCTGAATCATAAGCAGATAATTTACTATTTTATCTTTATTACCTTTATTGGCGGAGTCATTTCTTATCAAAACCTGGGACGCATGGAAGATCCTGACTATACTATCCGCCAGATGATCGTAAGCGTTGCCTGGCCAGGTGCCAGCGCCAGAGAGATAGAAGAGCAGGTAACAGACAAGATTGAAAAAAAGCTCCAGGAAACACCGGGTCTGGATTATCTCAAGAGTTACTCCACCCCGGGAAAATCCATTATATATGTTGCTTTAAAAGAAGATGATGTCCACGAAGACGAGGTTCGTCCAACCTGGCTTGAAGTGCGTAATATGGTCAACGATATAAAGGTAACGCTTCCTCAAGGTGTTGTTGGGCCTTTCTTTAATGATCGCTTTGATGACGTTTTTGGTTGTGTCTATGCACTTACGGGTGACGGTTTTACATATGAGGAAATGCGGGAAAGAGCTGAAAAAATCCGTCGAAACCTTTTGCGTATAAAAGATATCAAAAAAGTTGAGTTGTTGGGGGTTCAGCCCGAGATAATCACTATCGAGATAGAAAACGGCAAGCTTGCCTTATTGGGTATTGATCCGGCTGTTATCGCCCGCTTTGTTGCGGCTCAGAATGCCATGGCTCCTTCCGGCATGATGGAAACATCCACAGATAAGATATTTCTCCGTACAACAGGTATGTTTGAAAAGGTTAAGGAGCTTAAGAGTTTGCCAATTCGGGCCGGAGGACGTACCTTTCGCCTGGGTGATATTGCGGGTATCAAACGTGGTTATGCAGATCCACCGGAACCCAAGATGTTTTATAATGGTCTGCCGGCCATAGGTCTGGCAGCATCCATGGAAAAAGGTGGCAATATTCTGGACCTGGGGCAAAACCTCGATGAGGCTATAAAGCGCATCAAAAAAGAACTCCCCCTGGGTTTGGAACTAAACACGGTGTCCGATCAGCCGCAAGTTGTGAAAGCTGCGATCAATGAATTCATTAAGGTTTTGGCGGAAGCAGTAATTATTGTAATCATTGTCTGTTTCTTAAGCCTGGGGCTGCGATCCGGCCTTGTTGTCGCTCTTTGCATCCCACTGGTAATTGCAGGCGTTTTTATTGCAATGCAAATTCTGGGAATCGACCTCCATAAGATTTCTTTAGGGGCGCTTATCATTGCTTTGGGGCTTTTGGTGGATGATGCCATTATCGCCATAGAAATGATGACCGTTAAACTCGAACAGGGATGGGACCGCTTTTCTGCGGCTTCCTTTGCCTATAAAGCAACTGCTTTTCCTCTTCTGACGGGAACCCTGGTTACGAGCGCAGGTTTCATTCCCGTGTTTATTTCCAAGGGCAGTGCTTCCGAATTTACCGGAAGCATCTTTTCGGTGGTAACGATTGCTTTGCTTATTTCCTGGGTGGTTGCAGTTACTGTCACGCCGCTGATCGGATTTAGCCTCGTGAAAGTAAAACATACTCCTGCCGGTCATGAGCATAATATCTATGATACATTCTTTTACCGGTTGTTCAAAAGAATCCTGGTATGGTGCCTGACCTACCGTTGGCTGGTAATTGCGGCCACCGTGGCCAGCTTAATAGCTTCCGTTTTTTTAATGGGAAAGGTGAAGAAGGAGTTTTTTCCGGCCTCTACAAGACCGGAAGTAGTAGTCGAATTACGCCTGCCCGAAGGAGCATCGTTGCAAGCCACCGAACAGGAAGCACATGAGTTTGCAAAACATATCAGCAACGATCCGGGCATTATACAATATTCCTATTATATAGGAAAAGGAGCGCCTCGTTTCGTCCTTACCGCCGAGCCTACGCTTCCCAACACCAATTTTGCACAATTTATCATTTTAGCCAGGGACTTTGAAGCACGCAACAGGCTTGTGAAAAAAACAAAAAAAATATTTACTACCAGCTTTCCAAATGTACGCGGTATTGCCAAAGTAATTAATACCGGGCCATCCGATGCCTATCCGGTAATGATTCGTGTTTCAGGGATTAACCATCAAAAGGTTCGTGACATTGCAAAACAGGTACGTGATGTCATGGCGGCCGATAGTAATCTTAGGAATGTAAATCAGGACTGGAATGAAAAAAACAAAGTCATGCATCTAACCGTTGATCAGGACAAAGCAAGAATACTTGGAATTGACAGCCGGACTTTGTCTCTTAATCTTCAGAGTCTTCTGTCGGGCGTACCGGTTGCCGAGTTTCGGGAAAAAGACAAGACCGTAAACATTGTGATTCGTGCAGATGCAAAAAACAGGTCCGATTTATCCGGAATCAAGGATCTCAATATACACATCGGCAGGGGCCGCTTTATCCCTCTCGGTCAGATCGCGACAATAAGCTACGATGCAGAAGAAGGCTTGATCTGGCGGCGAAATCTGAAGCCGACCATCACGGTACAGGCCGGAACAATCCCCGGTGTCTTGGGAAATGATGCAACCGCAAAAGTTTTCAAAAATCTGTCAGACCTTCGCAAATCTCTTCCACAAGGCTACAGCATCGAAATCGGGGGAGCCATGGAGCTTAGCATCAAGAGTACCCGCTGGCTTCTTGAACCTGTGCCATTGATGATTCTGATTATCACAACACTTTTAATATTGCAGTTGCATAGTATTTCCAAGGTAGTACTGGTACTGCTTACGGCTCCCATGGGCATAATCGGTGTCAGCCTGGGGCTATTTCTTACGGGTCGGCCCATGGGATTTGTCGTCCAGTTTGGGATATTGGCTCTGGCAGGTATTATCATGCGCAATACCGTTATCCTGATCGACCAGATCGATCAGCAGCTTAAAGCCGGAGAATCGGTATGGAACTCGATAATAAATGCAACAGTACTTCGTTTTCGTCCTATCATGCTAACCGCAGCGGCGGCCATTTTAGCCATGATCCCCATTTCATTCAGTGTATTCTGGGGGCCTATGGCAGTAGCTATCGGCGGAGGCCTGTTTGGTGCGACAATAATGACACTTGTGTCTCTGCCGGCCATATATGCCGCATGGTACAAGGCGAAACCGTAAGATAAAACACCTTCAGCTATAATTTAAACCTTTACCTTAATTATGGCATATCATAGTTATGTTTTTTAATTCAGTGTATTCCTGTAAAAAGTAAATCTAACATTTTCATGGAAATAGTAGATTTCTAATGTAAATCATGATAACAAAATATAAATTTCAAAAGGTTTGCTAATAAATTTAGTTCCATTTTGAATAACGCCAGTCCATAAATATCAAAAATGTATAGACGAACTTATTAATATGGAAAATAAGAGCCAAAAGCGAACTTGACCCCTGGCGTATTATTGTTCATAATACAAGTTATGTTATTTTAACGTTTTCCGGAATAAATAATCCATTTTCATAGCTCTTTAGGATTTAATATGACTGAATATACTTAAGCCCCAATCTTCATATAATTGAAGCATGGGGCTTTTGTTTTTTTTAGAAATTGTGAACAATTAAACGGACATGGAATTAAGATAAACAACTGAAAAATGCACTATTCAGCATGTGTCAATTTTAACATAGATGTGACATTTTTCAATGGGGAGGTTTGCATTCTACTGCCTGGACATGTTGGGGGGCATTGTCTATTTATTATTAATTTTTTGGGTATCCTCCTAAAGGTAAAGGAGGAAAAATAAGCAGCAAACATGCATAAGCGTGCATTAAAATATCAGTACCATTTGTAATCATTGTTCAGATAGATCAACCTGTTGAACTTAACCAATTATAGGAGAGGAAAATGAAAATTCATTCACGCATTGCATTATTTAGTATTTCGGTATCTCTTTTATTTGTACTTTCTTTGCCAATCCCGTCTTTTGGCTGGGTATTTTCCAGCATTTACCCCAGTGATTCGAGCGACTCAATCCTAACATTTGGTGATGGCGTGTCTACCCAATATAGTTATAATACCGGTCCTGTTGTCAGTAATGAACAATACATACACACTAATAGTATTGACATCAACCATAACACTGGAAGCATCAAGGGATATTCAGGTTACAGTTTAGACACCGCCAGAACTGTTACACGCACCGAAAACCTGATAAACGCGATAGCAGGCACCAATGAACCTGCATATTATGCTAACATAGCGGGCGCTATCTTTTATGATTCCATTGCAAGAGGACCGGAGGAGATTGGCAACCCAGCCTATGGGACTGTCTTTATTGATGTTGAAGGTTCTTTCAATTACGAGTTTGGTGCTCCATCATTGGCGATAGTGGGCGCTGTCGGCATCACTGTGATTCCAGCAGGAGGAAATTACCTCAATAGTACGTCCTACAGCCTCAGTGGTGAATATGCAAACTCCGAAGATACAAGCATGATACCAAACGATAGTAGCATATATACGATAGAAGCTTTACAGGTCTCACTACCTTCTGGAGAGGTTCTTTATAATCCAACATTACCAGAGATCCACACAGATGTTCAATTTATAAGTCAGGATCCAGACGCTCTTAGCTTGAGAGTGAGTTTATCAGTGCCTATTCAGAACGGTGACCAATGGATGATTGACGGTTTAGTAGGTGGAGGAGCAACCCATGCATATTTAGAGGACTTTAGTGAGATTGAAATTGGCGATACTGGAGAGGTGGCTGCTGCCAGTGGGTACGTGGATTTCCAACACAGCGCAACCATAGGGATTGAATTACCTGAGGGTTTCACGTTGGAAGGAGAGAACGCACCGCCTCAAAGCATTATTAATTACTCAACCAGCCCGGTTCCTCTTCCTGGGGCTATCTGGCTACTATGTTCTGGGTTGATTGGGATTGTGGGATTTAGAAGAAAAATTTAAAAAATAATATTTAAATTTTACAATCTTAAAGAATTTAGGACAAAATTTGTGTGCTTGGGGTCAAATCCGCTTTTGGGAGCGCCGATTAAAACCGGCAGGAAGTAGTGGCTGAAAGTGCCCTATGGTGAAGGATTAACCACCCACACCAGCCCCGAGTCATGCATTAATGATGGTAACATCTTTAGTGAAGCGTTGACAGAGGAAAGTGCAGGCTGAGTATTGAGCCTCGTAACGGACATAAATTCAATGGGTAGTATTAGGAACGTAAGCAACTTATAAACTTATTTATAGAAAAGAAGACATTAATACTTTTTCAATCGAATCTTCCGACCACCTTGATTCACCGGATGAACTCTAAGCTAAGGGCGGCGAGGAACGAGCCGGTGAATTAATCGATCTTGGGCATCAGCCCATTTGATATTCCAGCCTGTAATATCGCCTGTGTGTTGTTCCATGCATACAATCCCGGAATTCTGGGATTTAAAAACAATGTATTCCTGTGGTTGAAACTTTCGCCCACCTTGACCTTGACCAAACTGAAACGTTTTGAAATTATCTCTGTTAAATTTATATTATTTTTAGCACCTTCTATGGTTTTTGGATGCATTGAGCGCTTAATTTGATATAACATATTTAATATTCGCGTTTATTATGCTATCAGTGAAAAATCTTAGATTCACTTTTCTTACTCTCATCCCTGAAGGGAAAATATTAAGATCTGTTAAATTACTTGTTGGATGGAGCACAAAAATATTATCCTGATGGATAATAAAAGGAGTTGATTATACATATCTGTTTGCATTTTCTTATTCCGGCAATTGTTGCTTTCCTGTTCTTTCGGCGGGATTGGAAATCAGCTTATTTTATAATGATTTCCACAATACTTGTAGACATCGACCATCTTATTGCAAATCCGATATATGATGGCGGGCGCTGTAGTATCGGCTTCCATCCTTTACATGGTTTTTTACCCATAGTACTTTATGTTGCACTTTGTTTTATCCCGAAACTACGTTATGTCGGCATTGGGTTGGTAATTCATATGGCCCTTGATTCATTAGATTGCCAATTGACTAATGGCTGCTGGTTTGTCTAAACACTTTAATGTAAAGCGCGCATCAACAATTATAAGCTGTATCAACAATTTTTGAAATGACCGATAAGTTGAACGGTTATTCCGGTATGCATTCCGAAAAAGTCTTGACTATTTCGGAATGCATGCCGGAATAGTCGCTATGGAAAGATACCTTACAAAATATATTAAAGAAGATTTAGATAAAAAGATTATACTGCTGACCGGACCAAGGCAAACAGGAAAGACTACATTGTCCAAAATGTTGAAAGGAGATTTTGATTATTTCAACTTTGATAATATGGACGACCGTTTGAGTTTACAAGAAAAATCCTGGGATCGATCAAAAGAACTTGTCATTTTTGATGAACTTCATAAGCTTAAAAACTGGAAGTCTTGGCTTAAAGGCGTTTATGATACGGAAGGCATTCCCCCATCTATAGTTGTTACAGGAAGCGCTAAACTTGATACATATAAGAAAGTCGGCGATTCCATGGCAGGCAGATTTTTCCAATTCAGAATGCATCCTTTGGATTTAAAGGAAATTTATAACTATTTAAACCCGGAAAATCTTGAAGATGAGCTTGATAAGCTATTGGTTATTGGTGGTTTTCCCGAACCGTTTCTTAATGGTACAACACGATTTTATAACCGCTGGAAAAAATCACATCTCGATATTATTTTGAGGCAGGATCTGATTGATCTTGAAAATGTTCAGCAGATCGTACAGATAGAAACTCTTATCCAGTTGTTAAAAAACAGAGTAGGCAGTCCGGTGTCTTACAATTCTCTGGCCCGGGATCTGCAATGCTCGGATAAAACAGTCAAAAGGTGGCTTACAATTCTTGAAAACATGTACGTCATTTTTAAAGTGCCACCATTCCATAAAAACATTGCCCGGGCGATTCAAAAAATGCCCAAATTCTATTTCTACGATACAGGGCAGGTCGTAGGCGATTCGGGTGTTAAACTGGAAAATATTGTTGCTTGTGCCTTACAAAAACAAATTTATTTTTTGGAGGATTGTATTGGAGAAACAAAACAACTTTATTATTTAATGAACAAAGATGGCAGAGATATTGATTTTTGTATTACAACTGATAATACACCTTCATTAATGCTGGAAGTAAAATGGAATGATGAAAATCTGAGTTCAAATTTCGAGATATTTAAAAAATATTTTCCACAGATAAAAATGATACAGGTAGTAAAGGAACTGAAAAGAGAAAAAACATTTCCAAATGGGGCTGAAATTCGTTTTGCCCATAAATGGCTTTCCGAGTTAAAATTGAGCTGAAAAGATCTGGCTCAGCATAAAATAATACAGGATGTAGTATTGGGTACGTAGGCAACTTATAAACTTATTTATAGAAAAGAAGACTAATACTTTTTCAATCTTTGTGAATCAGGCATCTACTGACACCGTCCGTTCGCTTCAAACTCATTGACATCAAAACGTTGTGATGTTATGATGTCACCATCTTAAATTTGGAGGTGAAATTATGGCAACATTATCAAAACGCTCAACTATCTATTTAGATCCGAATCTTCATCAGGCATTAAGGCTCAAAGCTCTTGAGACATCGCGCTCAATGTCAGAAATAATTAATGAGGCATTGAAAGAAGCTCTTGCTGAAGATGCTGAAGATATTGCTGCATTCGATCAAAGAGCTGATGAGCCTTTAATCAGCTATGAGCAAATGATCAAGAGGCTTAAAAAAGATGGCCGAATATAAAATATTTTTCAAAAAGTCGGTTTGGAAAGATTTTAAATCAATTCCGGATAAAGATTTAGCAAAGATACTTAGCTGTATTGAATCACTTGGCGATAACCCGTGCCAACCAACATGTAAAAAATTAAGCGGCCAAGAAAGATATCGTTTGAGATATGGCCGGTACCGCATAATCTATTCTATCCAAGATGACGAACTTACTGTATGGATTGTTAAAGTTGGACATCGCAAAGATGTTTACAACTGACGCGAACGAATAAAATCGGAATAGGGGGTCACCCCAATTTCGTGCCAATTTCCTTCATATAGTTTTTCCTTTGGTAATTTCCGGTATTTTGATATAGTTACATGTATTATGTTTAGAAAGAAATCATGATTACCAAGACTATTGAATCAGCAAGTTCAGGATATTGCCGTAGTTGTGGCAAAACTCATTCCATAAAACAGGGTAAGGCTAAAGAGTATTGTTTTGAATTAATGAAAACGCTGGAGGAGAAAGGGCGTATTGATTTTCATGTTCCGGAGCAGCAAGCAGACCCTCGTTTATATTTGGATTATCTACTCGGTGAGGCCAGAGGGCAAATGTTCGGTGTGCTGGAGTGTATGGATTTGGATGGGCACCCTGTAATGTTGAAGGCGTTTTCCGGTCAATATAATGCTGTTTGGAACGTGGAAGGATGGGTGCCCCCGCTTTTGGATACGGGAAAATTCGAGTCTTTGGTATGTGATGTAGACAAACAGATCAAGGCTTTGGGAAGCCGGATCAATGGAATGTCTGAAGGGGTAGAAAAGCGGGAATTGACTTACCGGCGGAAAACAATGTCGCAAAACCTGATGAAAGAGATTCACGCGCTTTACCATGTCCATAACTTCCGATCTGAGGTGAGATCCATTTTTGAGCTTTTTACAAACGGAATACCCACCGGTGCAGGGGATTGCTGTGCGCCAAAGCTGTTGAATGCTGCAGCGAAACAAAAATTGACACCCACGAGTCTTGCAGAATTTTTCTGGGGAAAAGAAAACCGTTCCGGTACCCGTCGGCAAGGAAGATTTTATACTGCCTGTCCGGAAAAGTGTCAGCCTATTTTGGGCTTTATGTTATGTGGGATCGAGCGATAAATGATCCGGGAGATGTTAGGGTAGTATTGGGGACATGCAACATATAAACATATTTATAGAAAAGATATTCAAGGTGTAGATGGGGAGCAAAAAGATAGTCGTAAATTATGGGCACTTTGAAAATCAAAATATACAAACGAGCAGATGAAACAGTGAGATATTTAAGTGAGCCAATTAATTTCCAAGATACCATCTTCTTCAAGGGTTTGGAATTCAGGGTCTCCGGTAAGAAGCAAGGCATTGTTAACCTTGGCCAGGGCCGCTGCAAAGGAATCGGCATAAGAGATTGGGTAGTTAGCTTTAAGAGAGGCTGCGGTCAAAAGGAGCTCCTCATTTATGGTTTCGACGAAAGTTATTGGAAATCTCTTGATTCGGGAATAAGCCAGATTAGCCACATCTTGGCCCTGTTCTCGAAGGGTAATATAGTAAACTTCTCCCAGATGAAGGGCATGTAAATAAAGGTGGGAAGTTCCCTTTTCTGCCTGATAGAGAAGGTCTTCTATTTTTTGGGCAAATTGTTCGTTTTCGAGATATCCTATGAGAGCAAAACTGTCCAACACATATTTAGCGTATTTTGCCAAGCCTTTTGTTCTCCTTTCTTTTTTCCAGTTGCTTCTCTTTCAGATAAGTCTTCAGCAGCTCCGAACCCTTTAGCATTCCTCTGGCAGCTTTGATGGCATCATCGGTTTCCGGAACCATTAACAAGCCTTCCTCCTTTGGAATCCACCGTATCGTTGTTGACGTAGCAATGGCGTACTTTTCCCTTAATCTTTTTGGGATCACAATTTGGCCTTTTGATGTTACCCTTGATTTGTCTGCTTCCACCTGTTTTCTCCTCCCGGTCTTTTTTGGGGTAATGATTATAAATTTTAATAATAAAGTAAGAAATTGTCAATGTTTTTATCTTACATTGTCAGGAACACATAAACTGTCCTGTATTGTAGCATGGGTAGTATTGGGCACGTATGCAACTTATAAACTAAATTATTGATAAGAAGACATTAATACTTTTTTAATCGAATCTTCCTACCACCTTGATTAACCGGATAAACTCTACGCTATGGGGCGGCTATGAACGAGCCGGTTAAATAATCGATCTTGGGCATCAACGCCCAAATAGATGTTTGACCGAATATTAAAAGGCAAACAATCTCTGAAGTATTGAAATAACTTCCAACTGGACTTTTGAATCTCTGAGCCTACGGTAGGGAATCAAGCGGTTTAAGAATGAAAATCAAAAAGACTTAATCTTATTGATTTCACCGTCGGGAATGTTTACAATTTTACAATCAACTGTTTTATAATTTAATATATTACATAATAAATAAAAACGATATGTTATAAGTATATTTGCCAGAAACTATGAGCATTTATCATTAATATTTTCTTTTTTCTGTCGGAAAACTTTACAACTTTATTTTATGCTAAAATAATTATATAACATAATGTATTCATTGATTTATAAATATAATAACAAGCTTCATGCCGGTATTTATCCTTAAATAATGTCGGAAAACTTTACATTTTGTTTATGATAGAAATATTATTTATTTTTATCAAAGTAACCCATCCATATAACCATCTGTAATTATAATACATAATAGTCAGGCTATTTATATGGCATAATAATTGCATTTCTATTATAAATTCATTATTAAATGTATTCAAAATATGCGAATGAATCTGTCAGTATTGAATATAAAAACCGGATTAGATCGCTATTCCCAAATAATCTAATATGTTAAAAAATATTGCCTATAAACGTAAAAAGACCCGGAGGAAGATGAAATGAAAAAGTATATTTTATTGCCGTTCATTCTTTTATTTTTTACAACTTCAGTATTTGCAGCAAACTTAATAACCAGCAATGTATATCTTTTAAATGTGAAGTGGGACCCGACATATTTTGCTTATGAAGGATCACAAATTATTGCAGATGTTTATGCTGACACAGGCGGCCTTAATGATATTTCTGTAATCGGGCCAAATGGAACAAGAAATATGGCCTATCTTGACTGGTCATATGCTCAAACCGGAAAACATATATATCAGGCGGTACTGGCTGTAAATCCAACCGACATCAACGACTGGGAAGCAGAATATACATTTCAATTAGGCAGCACACCATATTCCTATAATATTCCGAATGGAGCACTTACTGGTTTAGATCTTCCTGCAACATCCTGGAATGCAGCAACAAAAGTGTTATCATGGGCGCCGGTTAAAGGTGCGGATACCTATTTAATTTTTTTATGGGATAATATCGGCGGTGTTTTGACTCCGACAGACATCATCCCTTACATTAATCCATACACCACTTCATATAATATGACGGGGTTATATGAACCCTGGCAGACAGTATCCGTTATGGCACAGGATACAGCGTTCGGCTTATCATGGAATCCCGGTTTTTACTCTGTTGTTAATGAATCTGCATATTTTACGATTCTTAATCCTGTTCCCATTCCTTCTGCAATCTTGTTTTTAGGTTCAGGTTTTCTTGGATTTTTAGGAATAAGCAGAAAATACAGGAAGTCATAGGCTGTATCAAATATCAGACTTGGTTTTAACTGATGGTTTCGTAAAAGTTTTTTACGGAACCATCAGTTTCGTTTTAAGCCTCTTTTCTATTGTGATGGTCTTGTAAAAAGTCGGAAAATCAAAAAATCGTCTTTATAACATACCGTAATTATTGAGTGAGATTTTCATAAATTGCAATTTCCGGACTTTTTACGGTTTCATCGTTGCATGACCTTGGATAAATTGCATTCAATGTCTTTAGTAAAAGATAATAATGATTGCTCATCAACACATAGGCGAAAACCTCCATATCGAAACGATCCGAAGGCTCCTCAACTAATGCTGAAAACTGATACATATTTTATTACCGTCGGTATTATTTACATATTCTAAACTGCATCTAATTATTATCCAACTATTTGATAAAATATTATTATCTTGATGATTTATTGCTGAAAATCTAAAAAATATGCTCTAAAAATGTCGGATTTCTTTACATATTTACAAAAGACCTTCTTATTTATGATCAATTCAATAATTCCAAATTATTATATCTTAATTGATAACTAATGCTAATTAGAATGTTTTTAATTGTTAATTAGATATATATTTATAACTATCTGTATATTATATATTAATATAAATAAATTGATTTCGGATTCAATTTTATTTAAATAAATTATACATAATAGCTATAAATATATGTCGGACTTCTTTACAATTTATCATTTATCATAAAAACATAATTCTTATAATTCTATATTATCAAATAGATATATTGATTGGTATAATTATTGCTAAATAATTTAATCGATAAAAAATCTATTTTCCAACCAAATTGCAAACAAAATAAGTTTATTGGGAGAACTAAAATGATAAGATTCAGGTTATTTATAATTGTTATTTTATTTTTTGGTATTTCCGGGATTACGGGAGCGGCTCATGCCACACTGACCCAACCTCAAGTGGTTATTGACCCGCTGAATTCAGGAAACAAGGTGGTTCAGATCCAAGTCGAAAAACCAGATGATTATAGCTGGATTTTTATTCCTTTCAATGAGAACGTGGTTCCCAGTTATGACCAGCACCATAGCCTCACTGTCAGTTTTGATATTTATCGCCCGTATGATTTAAATCAGGAATGGCTTTGGTGGTCATGGGACAGTGATGGAGACGCGTCGATTGATCCAAATTATGGGGGTCAAGATCAATGGGGTACTTATCCTTTTATTGGAAAGGTAACGACAAATACATCCGCTACTATTTTTGACCGATGGGTAAATCTGAAAATGGTATGGGATTTATTTGAAAACCCGCAACCTTATATGTCATCCGAGTATACAGGCGACATTCATGGGTATGTTTCTTCATGGTATGATGGCACACAGATCGATATTAATTATCCATTGATAATCAATAACAGCAATTCGATTAAAGGTTATTTTTTTGGGTTGTATGGTTTCAACAATGAATTCGATATAATTTATTTAGACAATTTAATTATCGAAGGTTCACCGATATATGATTCACAAGGTTTTGAGGATTTCGAATTGGGCAATCTTGATGGTCAGGACAATTGGCAAACCAGCGCTCCTCCAGCCGTTCCAATTCCTGCTTCTTTGTTTCTTCTCGGATCAGGTATTTTGGGGTTGGCCGGGATCAGAAGACAGATTAAAAGATAATAGATTAAAGGAAATAATGATTAAAAACGATTAATATTAAAAGGAGGCAAAATGAAAAAAAGGTTTTTGGGTATTTTATTCTTTGGGGTCCTTACCCTGTTTCTTGGGGAACTGACATATGTATCTGCGGCATTGGGAAGTGGCATTTACGGTGCGGAAACATCCACTACCACATTCTATGCCCCTAGTTACTATACAAATTTTGAAGGCACTTACGCTGGCTGGCAAGGGGAAACGTATGCCCACAGTTCTTTTACAGATGATCGCGGTTCAGCAGAAGCTGAATCCACGCTCGGCCTTAATATTAACCTCAAGGCAAAAGCACTCCATCTTAGTGGGCTCGACAACGGTGCCTGGGCCACCGCACAGGCCATTCAAGGCTATACCTATACTGGCGCTGCTTCGACAACACTTAGCCTAAACGCAATTCTAACCGGAAGCCTTTACGACCCGGATGCAAGCAGTAGAGTCTATTTAGGTGCCGATATATATGTTTATCAACCGATTAATTTTGGTTACTATTATGATCCTGGAACCCTTTTAGGGGAGCTTGGGGCTAAATTATTTTATGATGAAGATTATGAAAACTCCACAATGGGTCTTGAATTTTCAGATACCATCACGGATGGTTCTGTTTCGGACTCGATTTTATTGGCCCTGGATCCAGGCCAGTCTTTCTATGTAGTATCCATTCTGCATGCCAGAGCCGTTGGGTCCAATTCCTGGGCCGATGCGTACAATACTCTTAATTTAACCTTTGATGACACTACGGATTTAGTGCTTGGTGCCACAACCGTTCCCATTCCGGGAGCTATATGGTTGATGGGCTCAGGTCTTTTGGGGATGATCGCATTAATAAGAAGGCGCAGTAATTAACTCTGTAGGAAATACCTTTTTAAAAAGCAAAGGTTGCAGCAGCCTTTGCTTTTCTTCAGCATATTCCTGCATTTTCTTGCGGTATGCCTTGTGTGGGTCGGATGCTGAAAGATAGTCCAGTATGATTGAGGATTTTAACCAGTCCGGACCTTTCTTTTTATAACCGTAAAATAGATAACTGTTCCATTTATAATCCGCCAATCTATCCACAACTCCTGCTCGAAGTGGATTGCGATGGATATAGCAGGACAACCGATTGTCAAGTTAGTTCATATTTCAAGGTTTTGACCCCGATAGTTTCTTCAAGGAATAAACGACCAAGCTGAGTAGCGGCGGCCAATGGCCTTGCCGAAGACGGAAACGCCTATGTCCAGCCGTCTACTCGAGCTCCCGGCAATTTTATAATTTTTTTCTTCGTAACCCAAAAAGACCGACGACGCAGGGACCTAACAACCAGACAGCACCTGGGAGTGGGACAGGCGACGCATCGATGGCAACACCATTATAGAATGATGACGAACCCCAACTCGTCCCCCCATTGGAAGAGTAGCGATAACCGGTGTACGAAATATCACCCGATGCTGTCGGTGCAACATTGGGATTTAAGGCATGCCAAGATAAATGATTTGTATACGTGGGACCGTCAAGCACAAACCAATATGAGGTGTTTGCGGCAAGTGTGAACGAACCAGCAATGGTAAGCGTATAGTCGTAAAAATATACTGAAGGTGATTCCGGTACATTTATCGGAGTAAAGTCCTTCAATAGTGCGCCTGGATTGCCCAAAGAGTCGCTGTAAATGCCGCCGCTCAATACGGAAGGTGACTCGGAGTTTGAAATCAAGGTGGTCATCGATACGAAATTCATAGAATTCGCCCCCATGATCAAACCCACACCCTTTGTGTTATCACCCAATGCATTCGTTCCCAAACCTGTTAATTGATCATATGAAGGATTCCCTGGGAAGTTGGACAAAATAGTGCCGGCCTGGGATTGGGCCGCAAATAGTAACAATAAAACCATTCCTGTTGCCAATTTTACTGCAAGTTTCTTTTTCATAATCATTTTCCTGTAATTTCGTTAGTTACGCTCAGCGAGCCGACCCCGCCGACTATTTATTCGCCAGCTCCGGATAACTTTATAAATGTAATGACATCCGGAAGAATAAAAAATTATTCTAATTCTCCTAAACAATCATCAATAATTTAAGTTGCTTTGAAAGTATATAATCTATTGACAGATTATTTGCAATAATATGTTTTTATATGTTAACCTTTTAATATCATTCAGTGTTTGATTTGGAATTCAGAACTTTGATATTTTCCGTATTCCGGCTTTCGCCTGTATTACGATTTGTGGAGTAACTACGAAGGTATCAATACGTATTGTTGATGGGGAATGCATTCTGCCTATCAAGCCTCAAGTCCTGCCAGCCAGTCACCTGCACGTAAAATATCTATTCCGGCCAGATGCTCTTCATTGTGAAGATGGTGAACAAGCTGGATGCTTTGGGTATTTTCAAACTGACTTGCAAAATAATGCATTGACCTTGTAGTGGTTTTATCGGAAGGGTTTTACCTCGATTAACTTATGGGGAACCCCTTCCATGACTATAACAAAATCAAAAACAAGAAGTCCGGTATGCAGATGCCAGGGAATAAGTGAAAATATATCGGGAAATTAATTTTAAAATGGACGATCACCCTTGATAACATGTGAAATCCGCATGGGTGATACCCCGATGGCGCGCGCGAACCCGGCTTGCGATATTTTCAACTCTCCTATGATTTCAGTCAGGAATTCTCCCGGATGAATTGCAGATAAATCATTCTTAATCATGATTGGTTCTTATTTAGTGATAATGGATGATTTCAACTTCATATTTGATCACACATCTGCAAAATTTAAGGATTCAACTTTTTCAAGCAAACCCAGTTGGTTTGCCGTTTTTAAATAATATGATAAAGCATTTTTCAGATTATCATTAAACTCAAACTGTAATGTTTTATAATAGCTGTCAACATCATAAGATATGCTAGGGTATTTTTGCCTGGCTTTATTTACTACCTCATCTTTTTCTTCAAACAGGCAACGGATTGATGATTTGTATGATTCTACAACGGAATTAAATTGTTCCATATATTCTTTTATTACTTGTTTCCTCACCGCAAATACGGCAAATACTACCGGATAGCCGGTTTTTTTAAGCCAAAGTTCTCCAAGGTCAAATTTGAAAATTGATGTATCAATATTGTTTGTCATTGCATCATTTCCTATACAAAGAAGCGCATCATAATCTTTTAAATCAGGGCATGGTTCTGCCGGCAGATACACCGGTTCGCAGTTATAAAATCTTTTTAAAAGAATTTTAAGAAGCACACGGGATGTATGGGAAGCATTTGAAAGTCCGATTTTTTTCCCGTTTAATTGATCGATATCTAATCTGCTGTATAGTATTACCGATCCTACATAGCCTACCGAACTTAAGCAAAATTGTGGCAAAAGGAGAACATCATCTTGTATATAAGGATAAGTTGCAGAAGATATGGGGCTTAAATCAAGCTCTTTGTCTTGCATCATTTTATTTAACTCGGAAGGAAACCCCGAAATAATACTGATATCTGCTAAAGGTTTTTTTTCAAACATATGGTAATAAAAGGGGTAGCAGTTCAAATAGTCAATATAGCCAATTCTCATAAGGCGTCTCCGAATTTACTCTGTCCAGTAATTTGCGGTAGTGCGCACAGGCGTGAGACCGGCGTTTTCAATAAGCCGCTTTAAAAACGGCTCAGATCCGTAAGCTGGCGTTTTTGCTCCTGCTGCGTGAACAACTTTTTCATCATAATAGGTGGCGGCAAAATCATCTACGCCGAAGCTTAGCAGTACCTGGGCCATTTTATCCCCAACATACATCCAGAGAGCTTTTAAGTGCATAATGTTGTGCAGAAATATCCGGCTTGTTGCATAGATTCTGATATCATCGTATCCGGTTGATGATTTGCGTTTTGAACTTATTTTGGTATTGCTTTCATGAAATAAAAGAGGAACAAATGTTTTAAAGCCGGAAGTTTCATCCTGAAGATTTCTTATTCTTGATAGATGATCTACAATGTCTTTTATATCTTCTTTATGGTTATAAAGCATGGTGGCATTTGTTTTAAGACCCAGCTCGTGAGCTGTTTTCATAATCTGAAGCCATCTTGTTCCGGAGATTTTTTTTGGTGCTATTATATTTCTTATATGGGGTGAAAAAATTTCTGCGCCTCCGCCGGGCATAGCGCCTATTCCGGCATCAATAAATCTTTTCAAAACGTTTTTTGCTGAAAGTTTATTTGTTTTTGCAAAGTAATCTATTTCAACAGCAGTAAAGGCGACTATAAAAATATCAGGTTTGATATTTTTTATTCTTCTAATCATCTGTTCAAAATAATCTATCTTAAGTTTTGGGTTCAGACCCCCAACAATATGTACTTCATCAATACCTGATAACACGGCATTTTTGACCCGTTTTTCAATTTCATCAAGAGAAAGAAGGTAGGCATCCTTATCACCCTCATCTCTTGAAAAAGCGCAAAGCGGGCAGCGCAGTTCGCATATATTGGTAAAATTAAGATTCATATTAACGCCATAAAATGCTTTATCGCCGTGCATTTTTGTGCGTAAAAAATTGCTTATTTTGCCAAGGTCAAGAATATCGTTTGTTGACAGCATATATTTTGCATCTGTTTTTGAAACAGGTATTTCTTCAAATACTTTTACTGCAATTTTATTCAGTCTCTTGTTTAAAACTGTATCCGGGAAATTTAAAAGCTTCAAAGCATATTTATCCTGTTATATGTCTAAAGATTGATTGGGTTGCCCAATTTAAAAAAAAGATTAGAAAAAACCATCTATGAAAGTGCCAATCAAAAGAAATGGGGATACATACATGTTGATTTTAAAAAATTTTTTCAAAGCCTGTTCCAGATCATGGCTTCTTGCAATAGTTTGCTGGTAGATAAAAACAAAAGCTATGCAAGTTATTGCAAGCCAGTAAGGTATGCTTTTGTCTGTAATCATTCCTGCCGCAATCATTGCAGTAAATGACAGTATATAGCAAGCGGCTGAGGCCGTAAGAGCCCTTTTTCTACCATAGACGGAAGGAAGTGAATAAAGCTTTTCTTTCCGATCAAATTCCTTGTCCAAAAGAGCATATACAATATCAAGCCCGGCAATCCATAGAAGAATTGCTCCGCCAAGTATGAAAGGAACAATAGAAAATTTTCCGGTTACCGCAAGGTAACCGCCTATTGGTGCGGCTGCTTCAACAAGTCCTAAATAAAAATGTGATGATGACGAAAACCGTTTAAAATATGAATATGTGAATAAAAGAAAAACCGCAACAAAAGACAGGTAAAAGCAAAGAGGATTTAAAAAATAAGATGAAACAATAAGAACAACAGAAGATACTGCTCCGATAAGCCAGACTTCAGCTTTTGTTGCTTCTCCTTTTGGTATGGTACGGTCTTTTGTCCTCGGATTTTTTGCATCTATATTTGCATCTATTGCCCTGTTAAATGACATTCCTGCTGTTCTTGCAGCAATCAAGGCAATTGTTGCAAGTATCCATATTGAAAGGGTTTTGACTTTTGCGCTATCAACCCCATCGGCAAAAAGAATGCCTATATACGCGAAAGGCAGAGCAAAAAGGGTTTGTTCTATCATTATAAGGTTGGAAAACTTTTTAAAACCCATATTCTTTCCAGCGTTTTGTAACCTTTTCTTTTATATCCTCAGACATGACTATTTCTTCAGGCCACTCTCTTCCCATACCTTCTTCGCGTGTTTTTCTTGTGGCGTCAATACCCATTTTCCCGCCGAAATTGGCAAAAGGAGCTGAATGGTCAAGAGCATCAAGCGGCCCTTCAGAAAAGATTAAATCTCTTTTTGGATCAACATTATTTAAAAGTTTCCAAACAACAGTGCTGGAATCCTGAAGATTAATGTCTTTATCAAAAACTGCAATAAATTTTGTAGACGACATCTGCCCAATTCCCCAGAGGGCGCTTATTATTTTTTTTGCCTGTCCCGGATGCTTCTTGTCTATAGAAACAAGAGCGCAGTTATGAAATACACCTTCTAAAGGAAGTTCCATATCAACAATTTCAGGGAAAACGAATTTTAAGAGGGTAAGAAATATTCTTTCGGTTGCCTTTGCCATGTAGCAGTCTTCCATGGGTGGCTTTCCAACAATTGTTGCCGGGTAAATCGCATCGTTTCTGCATGTTACAGCTGTTATATGAAATACCGGATAAATATCGGCTGCCGAGTAAAAACCTGTATGATCCCCGAAAGGGCCTTCAATACGTTCTTCGGCTGGATCTACATAGCCTTCAATCACAAAATCCGATTCTGCCGGTACATACAGATCCACGGTTTTGGCTTTAACAATTTCAACAGGCTTTGAATCCAGAAAGCCCGCAAAAACAAGTTCGTCAATATCGGGCGGAAGAGGTGCAGTTGCCGCATATGTAACCGAAGGTGATCCGCCAAGCGCAACAGCCACATCCATACGCCGATTAAGATTTTTATATTTATCGAAATGACGTGTTCCATCCTTATTATATTGCCAGTGCATTCCTGTTGAAGTGTTATCGTATTTCTGCATGCGATACATGCCTGCATTTTGAATTCCGGTTTCAGGATCTTTGGTAATTACTATTGGAAGGGTTATAAAAGGTCCGCCATCATCCGGCCAGCATTGAATAATGGGAAGCTTATCCAAAAGGGGACCCTCGGTAAAAACCTTTTCCTGACAAGGAGCTTTTTTTACCTTTTTGGGCATAAGCCCTGCCATTTCTTTTAAGGCAAAAAGCATCTTTATTTTTCCCATTAGTCCTTCGGGAGGGCGCATCTTTATACTGGATTCAAGACGGGCGGCTATTTCATCAAAAGAATTACATGAAAGAGCAAGTTGCATACGCTTATAACTTCCGAATGCATTAATAATAATAGGATATGAAAACCCTCTTACTTTTTCAAATAAAAGAGCAGGGCCGTCTGATTTTGAAATCCGATCGGTAATTTCTGTAATTTCAAGAATAGGATCTACTTCAGCTTTTATTCGATGCAATTCTCCCAAAGCTTCCAGTTTTTCGATAAATTCTCTTAAATTCTTATAGGGCATAATTTTTTTGCCTTTTATATATTTTCTGTATTCGTGAAATTACGGTAATGGTTTAAATCAAATATTTAACGGACTTAAAAAATACGGTATTTAGTATATAATTTTTATATAACATAATATTGTATTATATCAAAGTATTATAAATGATATACCGGGCGAATGCTTTCTGTAACTGTGTAAATATAGCAAATGGCCTGTTAGTGTCAAGCAAAGAACAAATTTGAAAGGGATTCCCGGATAATACATTTTTAAATGCTCAACAGCGGGGCATCAAAATATTTTACAAAAACATTTTTATGCATAAAACAGAAATTATCAATTTAAGTTTGTTAGTGGCAACAAACGCGATGACAAAAGAATAAAGCCTGTTTTAAAGATGTTACAATTGCTATAAGTGAGGTATAGCTATCAGGTATTGCAATGATAAAGAGGTGAAATGCAACTTGAGCGGATAGTTTTTGAGGCGCCAATTTAAAATTGTTTAATTTATTTAAAAGCATTTGACCTTAATATTAAAAGGTGTTACACACCATGTGTTTGAACTTTTTCATAAAGCTTCTGGCTGCATTTTATTAATCTCAAACTCTTGTTTTTGCCCACTGCTCTGAAACTCAATCGGCCATATTTCTGATATTTAGCAAATTATACCATATGCTATACAACCGTTTCTTGTATTTCGTAAATATATGCTCGTGCATATAGACTTTTGCTTATAAATACATTTAACTTACTGATATAACTGATGTTGAAATATTGGCATGATTTAAGCATATTGTTTATAATTATATTAAGATTAGTATTTTGCTTAGTTTTAGTTGATATGAATTTTTGTTCCTGTATGGCAAAAAAAATGTTTGTTAAGAATAAACCGTTGCTGTCGGGTAAAACCGGCGGAGGGAAAAAAGGAGGTTTGTATTTATGTCAACCCGTCCGGTGTTAGTATGCGGAGAAATAGGAGAAGGGGGCATCAGCTCTTCTACGCTTGAATTATTGGGTGCTGGAAGGAAAATTGCGGATGATTTAGGCCTTGAGCTATCATTGGTAATTATTGGAAGCAACCTTTCCGGAATAGCTGATGAAGCTGCCTCATTTGGGGCAAATAAGGTATACAAAATAGAAAGTCCTTTACTTGAAAAATTTATGCCTGACTTGTGGGTCGGTATTCTGGAAAAATTAAGTGCGCAGATTAACCCCAAAGTTTTGCTTATGAGTCATACCAATATAGGTATGGAAGTTGCTCCGAGACTGGCTTTCAGGCTAAAGGTCAGACTTGTCACAGATTGTACCGAACTGGAAACCGATAAGGCCGAAGGGCTTTTGGTTTGCACAAAACCGGTATATGGCGGAAATGCCGTTGCAGTCTTTAAATATAAAGAAGAGCCGCATTTTGCCACGGTAAGGAAAAAAGTTGTGGTTCCTGCGGAGAAAGTATCAACCAAAAGTGAGATTATCGATGTGGCGCCGGATATAGATGCATCTTCAGCTAAAGTTGAATCTGTAGAAATTGTTAAAGAAGATTCCGTTTCGCTGGATAAGGCGGATATAATTATATCCGGAGGCCGGGGAGTAGGCGGGCCTGAAGGTTTTAAGATACTTGAGGAAATGGCAGATCTGATTAGGCAATCTTCAGGTAGTGTTGTTGAAATTGCCGGCAGCAGACCGGCAGTTGATCTGGGGTGGGTGTCTTCAAGCCGTCAGGTTGGATTAACCGGTGAGAAAGTTTCACCGGAGTTATATGTGGCAATAGGTATTTCCGGAGCTACACAGCATTTGGTCGGCATGATGAGATCCAAGAAAATTGTGGCTATAAATAAAGATAAAAAAGCAAGCGTTTTTAATGTAGCCAACTATGGAATTATCGGCGATTTGAATAAGGTTCTTCCGGCATTTAACAAGAAGTGGAGGGAGTTATCATGAAAATAATAGTATGTGCAAAACAGGTTCCTGATCCCGAAGCTCCTTACACAGCAGTACAGGTAGATTCAGAGGCAAAAGCAATTAGTACGAAAGGTGTGGCACCGGTAATCAACCCTTATGATGAGAATGCTTTGGAAGCTGCTCTTCGTATTAAGGATGAAAACGGAGCTGAAGTTGTTGTTGTAAGCGTTGGGTCAAAGATTTCCCAGGCGGTATTAAGAAGATCATTGGCAGTTGGTGCCGATAATCTAGTAGTTGTGGATGATCCCCAGTTTAAAAACCTTGATAGTAATTCTATCGCTTATGTACTATCAAAGGCAATTGAAAAATTAGGAGAGTACGATCTTATTCTGACCGGGAGGCAGGGAGGCGATTGGGATTTAGGACAAACCGGGCTGATACTTGGCGAAATATTGGGAATTCCTACTGTTAATTTAGTTCGCAGTGTAAAGATTGATGGTGGTAAGGTGGTTATAGAGAAAATACTTCCTGGAGCCTACGAATTGGTTAAGTCTAACTTACCTGCTTTGTTAACGGTAAGCAGTGAAGTTGGTGAATTGAGGTATCCAATTGCCAAAATGAGAATAGCTGCCTACAAACAACCGATAACTGTGTGGAGTGCTGATGATGTCGGAGTTGATTCTGACAAATTGGTACAAATAGATATGGCGGCTCTGTTGCCACCACCGGATATGGGAAGGGATTGTCAATTTATAGAAGGCGATTCTCCCGAAGAAAAAGGTGAAAATTTAGCTTCAATTTTAAAAGGGGGGTGAGAGGTTTTAGTTTTTTGAGTTGGTTAATGTTGTGAAGTCATTATTAATTAAAGAGGAGATAAGTTATGGCTCAAAAAGATGATTTAACGAAGATCATTGGTAAAGACAATGTTTTTGATGATCAGAAAACCCTGGAGGCTTATGCCGGGGATGAGAGTTTTGTTATCCCGGTACGGCCTTCTTGTGTGGTTAAACCCACTAAGAATACTGAGGTACAGGAATTGATTAAGTGGGCTAACGAAACAGGTACACCGCTTGTTCCGGTGAGTTCAGGAGCACCTCACTATCGGGGCGACACAGTTCCCAGTACTGGTGGGGCAGTTGTTGTTGATCTTAGCGGAATGAAAAAGATCATAAGAGTTGACCGAAGAAACCGTGTTGCAATGATTGAACCCGGCGTAACATTTGGTGAGCTTGTTGATGCACTGGATAAGGAAGGCTTGGCTGCTCATATGCCGCTTGTTCCACGCAGCACGAAATCAGTTGTCGGCAGTTATCTCGAAAGAGAACCCATTACAATGCCTAGACATCACTGGGATCCGCAAGATCCGCTGCTTTGTATGGAAGTTATTTTTGGCGATGGCCATCTGTTTATGACGGGTTCGGCTGCAGGACCGGGTACACTGGCTCAGCAGTGGGAAAACAAAAGGGCGCAGATAAGACCTATGGGACCTGCTCAGACAGACTTCCAGAGAGTTGTACAAGGCTCACAGGGAACTATGGGTATTGTGACCTGGTTATCAATAAAATGCAGAGTAAAACCAGTACTTAAGAAGTCATTTTTTGTTCCGGCCCAGAAATTAGAAGACCTTATAGGGCTTGTTTATAAAATGCATAAAGTCCTTCTTGGCGATGATATCCTTATTTTAAACAACCACAATCTTGCTTGTATAATGGCTAAAGACAGCAGCGAAGTGGCAACTCTGAAAGATGCGTTACCGCCCTATGTTCTTTTTATCAGTGCAGAGGGTCGTGGCGTAATGCCTGAGGATAAAGTGGCCTATCAGGTTACAGATATTAAAAATGCCGCACAGGCAAATGGCCTTACCCCATTGGAAGCACTTCCATGTGGATTGTCGGCTGATGATGTCGCTGCCGCATTGGCTAAACCTTCCGGTGAGATTTATTGGAAAAATAAAGCCAAAGGAGCCTGTCGGGATATATTCTTCCTGACTACATTAGACCATACACCTGACTTTGTAAAAGCTATGTGCGCACAGGCTGAAAGCAAGGGTTTTTCTCCGAATGATATAGGTGTTTATATACAACCGACCGTTAATGGTACCAGCTGTCATGTGGAATTCAACTTAAATTGTGACAGCAATAATAAGGCGGAGATGGATAAGGTTAAGGGGCTTGTTAATAATAGCATGGCTTTGGCTAATATGGGAGCATTCTTTTCCAGACCATATGGCTCCTGGTCAGACATGGTTTACAGAAGAGATGGCGAAACTGCCTCTTTCCTGAGAAAAGTAAAAACAATATTTGACCCCAATAAAATTATGAACCCTGGTAAACTGTGTTTCTAGAAGGCTTTTAAGGAGGTGTTAAAAATGGCATTAATAGATTGGAAAGCTGATATGGTTCGCTGTGAAAGGTGTTCCAATTGTAAGTGGGTTCCCTGGCAGAAAGGTCCAGGTCAAGAGTTTGCTCAGGTGTGCCCCTCAATTTCAAAACATAACTTTCATGCTTATTCCGGTGCCGGAAGATATCATAGTGCACTTGCATATGTAACCGACAAAATAGAATATACAGATGGATGGTTGGATATAATATATCACTGCCAGATGTGTGGCGCCTGTGATATAACATGCAAAACCAACCGTGATATGGAGCCTCAGGAAATGTTGCTTGCATTAAGGGCTCAATGTGTTGAAGATGGTCAGCTCGTTCCGGAGCTGATGGCCGTGATGGAAGGTTTGAAAGCAGAAGACAACATGATGCAGGCCAAAAAGGCCGACAGAGGCAATTGGGCTAAAGGCCTTAAGATAAAAGATCTTACCAAGGAAAAAGGAGAGGTCCTTTACTTTGCCGGTTGCAGGATTTCATTTGATGAAAGTCTGCATAAGGTTGCAAAAACCGCTATTTCCGTTCTGCAAAAAGCCGGTGTTGATGTAGGTATCTTCGGTACGGAAGAAGCATGTTGCGGAGGCCGTTCCTATGAAATGGGATATCAGGGCGAGATCGAAAGTTTTTCCGAAAATAATGCGGCTATGTTCAAGGCGGCAGGAATCAAGAAAATAGTGGTTTCCTGTTCCGATTGTTACCATGCTTTTAAAGTGCTCTACCATAAAATCGATAGAAAGCTTGATGTTGAAGTCCTTCATATTACTGAATATATAGCTCAGCTTATCAAGGAAGGAAAGCTCAAATTTTCCAAGAATGTTCCTTTGAGAGTTACCTATCATGACCCATGCCACCTTGGCAGACTGGGAGAAGATTGGATACCCTGGAAAGGTGTAGAAAAGAAGGTAATGGGCCAGCTTTGTTTGCATGATCCCCCGAAAGTATTCCGTCGTGGAAAATACGGTATTTACGATGCTCCAAGAGATATTCTTAGAAGCATTCCGGGTGTAAAACTTACTGAGATGAAAAGAATTGAAGAATACAGTTTCTGCTGCGGTGCTGGTGGAGGATGTATGGATTCTGATCCTGACTATTCACTCTGGGTTGCCAAAGAGAGAGTTACCGAGGCAAAAACAACAGGTGCAGAAGCAATGGTAACTGCATGTGGCTGGTGCGAACGTAATTTCTCTGACGCTGTCAACGATTCGGGTGATGCACTCAAGATATTGGATATTATAGAGCTTGTCGAGCAGGCAATTTAATAATAAGGAGGTTTGAGATGGCTTTAACAAGAGAAGCTTACAGGGCACTCGAAGATATAGTAGGTCCGGAAAACATATCAGAAGAGCCGGCTAATTTGGCTGGATATGCATACGTGTTTATGGTACAGCCATATATGCAGACTCCGGCTGAAGAATACTTTATGCCTGAATGGCCGGTAGCGGCGTTGCTTCCAGGATGTACCGAAGAGGTCCAGGCTATTCAGAGAGTATGTAACAAATATGGGATAAAATCTCATGCTTTTAGTACCGGCTGGTTTCCGGGATCTTTGGCAGGAAGCCCAGACACAATAGCTCTTGATATGAGAAGAATGAATCGTATCATAGATATCGATGAAAAGAACATGATTGCAGTTATTGAACCTTATGTTGCAGTAGGTCAGCTTCATGTTGAGTGTATTAAAAAGGGACTTCGTCCGCATGTTATTGGACCAGGACCCACAACATCAAGTCTTGCCAGTCATGCTGCATGCTGCGGTATGGGGCCGAGTTCGATTAATACAAGCCACAGCTCTCGTAACATTCTGGGCGTGGAATGGGTATTGTCTACCGGTGAATTGTTAAAATTAGGATCATTGGGACAAAGCGGCGAATGGTTTAGCGCAGATGGCCCCGGACCCGGTATCAGAGGCATCATGAGAGGCTATATGGGTTCCTTCGGTGCTCTTGGAACATTCACCAAGATTTCGATTAAACTTTATCCTTGGCCAGGTCCTGACAAACACGAGAGTACAGGAAGATCTCCATGCTATGATCCTATCATTCCTGAGAGAATGAGTTCATATATTTGTTCATGGAAATCATGGGATGATATGCATGAAGCCCAGTATATGATTACCGAAGCCGAAATGACATATTCCGGTGACAGAGCTGTTGCAGCATGGCACGGTGCTATGATGACCGAATCCAACCAGGAATTCTATGAACTGTGGCAGAAAGGTATTTTGCAGAAAAATGCCTTTGCATTTGGTATAATACTTGGTGGATACAGCGACGGAGAAATAGCATACCAGGAAAAATGCTTAAAAGCGATTCTGGAAAAAACAGGCGGCTGGATAGATGAAGATCTCGAAAAAGTACCTCATGCTAAGGGCTCCAATTATTGGTGGCATCTGTGGGGCGGAGAAATTATCAAAGGTATTTTCCGCGGAACAGGTTCGTTCTTCTGTGCAGCTACAGGTGATGATACAATCGACAACGCCTGTTTTGGAAGTTACCTTGGCGATAAATTAATGAAGCCTTATGTAGACGGTGGTCAGTTCCTGCAGGAAGTTCACAATGTATGGGGTTCCAACCTGTATGAACAAGCTACTATCGGATCACATCATGAACCGCTGTATCAGTATGATCCTTTTGACATTGAGTCAACCAAAGCTGCTATTAAATTAGGCTTTGATAGTGTTGGCGCAGCTATTACAGAAGGAGTAGGGCTGGGGTTCTTTGAAAATGCAGGTGAAATGGCGCATTCGATGACAAGCCCGCATGCTCATGATTTCCATAAGTACATGAAAAAGATAAAGAGGGTTTTTGATCCGAATACTGCATCAGATCCTCATGGATATTGCGAGCCTGAATAATTATTTGAGTGTAAATATTATTCAGAGATAGAATTCATATAATATAGTATTGAAACCGTAAGTTCCGGATAAAGTTTTGTGCCGGATTTTAAAAGGGTTCCTGTGACAAGAAGCCGATTGTACCGTTTCGCAGGAACCCTTGTTCCTTTTATATATGTATAAGGAGGAACCATAAAAGTGTTCTCTTCCTTCTTTACATAAAAGTGCTTCTATCTCTTAATGAATTTAGATGGTTACTGAAATACCCGTGAGATAATTCTTATTGGAAAGATTTACCCCATGGAGTTAAGCCTTGTGAAAAGAGAGGTTAAGATATGTTTACTGATGATACTTTGAAAAAAAAGCAACTTTTGGACGAACAGTTGATGGCTGCTATGAAGGCAATGCCTGCTGAAGCAGTTCCACCCCCTCCGCCTCCTGCTACCAACTTATCGGGCATAACCCTGAAACCAAGCTATGGTCCGGATGATATAAAGGATCTTGACTTTCAGGATGTTGGAATACCAGGGAACTTCCCCTTTACCCGCGGTAATTATCCCTTTCATTATCAGGTAGAACCCATGCTTATGAATCAGGGATATGGGTTTGCTACCACAGAGGAGACCAGGGAGCGCCGTGAGTTTCTTCAGAGTCTTGGAAGCGTTTCCCAGGGCGGACTTGTTACAGCTGTAATGACATTAGATCTTCCAACTCAGAGAGGATTGGATCCCGATCATCCGGCAGCAAAAGGCAAGGTCGGTGAGTGTGGATGTTCTTTCAGCACAATTGATGACTTTGCTGAATATTTTGATGGTCTGGATATTACAAAACTTTTTACAGCGTTACTTGCTATTGATAACGCTCTTCCGATAAACGCTCTGTTTGCAGCTTATATTCTTGATCGGCGAAAAGAAAACCTTGCCGATATGTGGAATTTGCCCTGCAATCTGTTTCATCATCAGCAGTTCTGGGATGCAGCCGGGTACCCACCAAAGACAGCCTTAAAGATGTCAACCGAGCTGATCAAATGGCACGCAGATAATATGCCACTTGCATGTCCCGGTGCCTTTGATGGCTATAATTTAGGTGAATCAGGAGCAACGCCTGCTATGGAAGTTGCTTTTGCCATGGCTCACACTATTGCTGCGGTAGAAGAGTGCCAAAAAGTAGGTCTTGATCCTAATGACGTGGTTGCCAAGTATTTGGGGCATCCTCACGTTAGTCAAAACTTTTTTGAAGAAGTGGCAAAGTTGCGGGCTACCAGAAGATTGTGGGCCAAGATATTTGCTCAAAGATTTGGAGTTACCAACCCGGATGCGCTCAGGCATAAAATAATTATAGCTCAGACTGCCGGGAACGAGCTTACAGCCCAGGAAATATATAATAATATTATCCGTGTTACTGTTATGACTATGGCAGGTATGATGGCTGATATTGAGGGAATGTGGGTAGTTTCATATGATGAAGCTATAAGTATTCCAACAGAAGAGGCGGTTAAGGTTTGTGTCCGTACATATCAGATTCTACAGGAAGAGACCGATCTTCCCCATGTTACTGATCCTTTGGGAGGCTCATATTACGTTGAATGGCTGACCAATCAAATGGAGCAGGAAATCCTTAAAATTATGGATCAGATGGATCAAATGGGCGGATATCTCAAATGCTGGGAGTCAGGCTGGATAAGAGGGCAGGTACAGGAAGCGGCTGCCAAACGTTTTGATAAAATTCAGTCAGGTGAACTGGTTAAGGTTGGTGTAAACAAATACCGTGTTGAAGAAGCTAATCCTGAACCGAATATATATAGACGCCCCATTGAAATCGAAGAGAAAGCCATTGAGCGAATCAAGAAATATAAAGCAAACAGGGATCAGGAAAAAGTAAAAGCTGCTTTGGAAAATGTGAAGATAGCGGCAATTAAAGTAGATAAAGAATGGCCAAGTTCCGGTGGCGTACTTATGCCGGCTCTGGTTGAGGCTGCAAGAGCTGGGGCCACAGCCGGAGAGATGTCCAAGGTAATGCAGGAAAATTTGGGATATGGTTATTTCTCAGGATAAAAAGGGGTAGTCATGGAAACTAAAATGAAAAAAAGGATTCTTGTAACCAAAAGCGATCAGGATGCTCATGAGGTAAGTGTTAGATACCTGACCCAGTTGTTGAGAGATAAAGGTATGGAAGTTATTTTTACCCGATATAGCATAATAGATGAGGTTGTTAAAACTGCTGTTGAAGAAGATGTGGATGTGATTGCCATGAGTTTTTACAGTGCCGGTCTTGTATATGACACTACTCGTTTGATGGAACTGATGAGTGAACAGGGCATAAAAGGTGATATAAAGGTAGTTATAGGTGGTACAATCAGCGAACCGGAAAAGAGAGAACTTCTTAAAATAGGAGTTGATGAGGTTTTTATGCCTGGAGTAGGGACATTGCAGGATGTGGTTGAATGTGTAAATGCTTAAATCTTGATATTATTTATGCTTATACTTTTTAGGGGGGATGTCGTTGAAAACCAAACAAAGTAGCGCTGATCTGGTAAGAGATATGTTGAATGGCTCTGTAAGAGCAACAGCCAGACTGATAACATTAGTTGAAGCAAATGATTCTTCAGTTCCGGAGATCATGAAGCAAGTTTATCCTCATAGCGGAAAGGCCTACGTTATTGGTTTTACCGGTGCACCCGGAGCAGGTAAAAGCACTGTAGTGGGAAAACTGGCAAGATTATTAGACCAAAGTGGGAAAAAAGTAGCTATTATAGCTATTGATCCTTCTTCCCCATTCACCGGAGGAGCACTTTTGGGCGATCGTATAAGGATGATGGAAGATTTAGGCACAAAGCAAAATGTCTTTATACGAAGCCTTGGCTCCAGAGGCGAAATGGGAGGACTGTCGGAGGCCACCTATCGGGTGGCCAATGTCCTTGATGCCTTTGGGAAAGATTATATATTTGTTGAGACTGTCGGTGCCGGTCAGGCTGAAATAGAAGTTACAAAACTTGCTGATTCGGTTGTAGTAGTTCTAAGTCCTGGAATGGGAGATGAAATCCAGGCAATGAAAGCCGGAACAATGGAAATCGGAGATATCGTTGTACTCAATAAAGCAGATCAGGCAGGTGCCGATATGTTAGCGTCCTCTCTTAAAGTCGCTCTGCATTGGGCCACTAAGAATGGAGAACGAGAGCCTGTCCTGGTTAAAACAATAGCTGTACAACAAAAAGGGATAGAAGAGCTTTGGAAAGAGCTTGAGGTGTATAGAGACTATTCGATAGAAAACGGTCAGCTTAAGCAAAGAAGAGAAAAAAGAATACGGATCGAGATCTGTAAAATTATGGAAGACAAAATTATGCGTTATCTTGATAAATTTACCAGCGATTCTAAAGAGTTTGATCAAGGAATAAAAGAAGTTTCAATAGATAATAAAAATCCAAGCCAACAGGCAGAAGTGCTATTGGAAACCTTTTTGTCTTATCTGAAACAACAGGAAAATCTCAAATGAATATCCTGGCGCCTATAGATAAAGTGGATGATGTAGAAGATGTTATAAAAGCAGGGGCTAACGAGCTTTATTGCGGTGTTATATGGGATAAATGGCTGAGCAGATATACTATAGCAGCAATTAATAGGCGGCCTGCAACCATATGCAATCTTCAGTCTTTCAATGCTTTAGAAGAAGCCGTTTCTATTGCCCATTCATATAATGCATTGGTGAACCTTGCTATAAATGAACATTTTTATACCCAGGATCAATATCCAATGCTGCTTGATTATATTAAAAAAGCTATTGATGCTGGTGTTGATTCATTTATAGTTGCAGATCTGAATCTTATCCTTGCTATAAAAGATGCCGGTCTTGACACATCTATTAATGTGAGCACCGGAGTTTCCATTTTTAACTCTGAGACTGTTAAGTTTTTGCAGAAATTGGGGATTGATAAAGTAATTTTTGAAAGACATCTGACCATCGACGAAATAAGAGATATAGTAAAAAATGTAACCGGCGTAGAAACGTGTGTTTTCATATTTAATTCCCGTTGTCCAAATGTGGATGGCCTTTGTACTTTTGATCATGTTCAGTCATTGGAAAGTTCATTCAAAAATTCCTGCATGCTCCCGTATAGCTTAAGTTTATATTCGGACAAGTTGTCTAATAGAAAATCAAAATCAGCAATTGAGCATAGTAATAAGGCTGAGATTGCTTTTAAAAGACAGCAGGTATGGACCAGACTTCATATGGATGATGTTCCTTGTGGAGCGTGCGCCCTTTATGATTTTGTTGAAATGGGGGTTGATTGCGTAAAAATAGTCGGACGGGGTAATGATTTAAAACGCAAAATTAATGATGTTAAGTTTATAAGGATGTTGCTTACACTTTTAAAAGATAAAACTATTTCAAGACAGCAGTACATAGAACAGACACGGGCATTTTATAAATATGTTTATAGACTTCCGTGCAGGACTGCTATGTGTTACTATCCTGAAGTCAGAGTAGCATAGAGGAATATTCTCAGTGGATGACAGCAAAGCGATTGATCGGGCATTATATATTACAAAAGTAAATAACCTGAAACATTACGACGGAAGTTTTTCGAGAATTTATTTTGGCTGTGAGTTTTGCCAGCGGCTGCTTCCCACGGTCAATAAGCTTGAGAAGGTTCTTGATTTTGTTTCGGAGAAAAACATAGATTTTACTTTTCTTACTCCTTATGTAACAAACGAAGGGATAAAGAAATTAAAACCCCTTTTGAAAGTTATTGAAAAAACTAAACCGGATAGTGAGGTTGTTTTTAATGACTGGGGAGTATTAAATATACTTAATGAAAAGTATAAAAGCTTTGAACCGGTAATGGGAAGACTTTTGAACAAGATGAAACGCGGCCCGAGGTTAAAAGAGGTTATGAATTCATTACCGGAGAGTACTCTCAATTATTTTCGCGGTTGTTCACTAGACAGTCCTCTTTACCAAAATTTTCTGATTGATCATAAAATAAAGAGAATAGAGCTTGATAATCTTTTGCAGGGATTGGATTTAAATCTTGGTGATAGTATTATTAATACATCTTTGTATGTTCCGTATGCCTTTATAACTACTACACGCCTTTGTCTGGCAAATTCCTGTGATATTGCCGGAAAAGAGGATGAGATCGGAATTTTCCCCTGCAAGAAAGAATGCCAGAAATATACATTTCAGCATGTTCATTCGGTAATGCCTGTTCCATTGATAAGCAAAGGCAATACCATGTTTTTTAAAAACGAAAATATACCTTCTGCTGATGTGTTGGAAAATAACCATATAAACCGTATGGTTATTGAGCCGGATGTGCCTGTATAATAAAAAATCAAATTTCATATTTGAAATATAGTTTTTATTTTAGGAGATACAACCGATGGAAAAATATTATCAGGTAGTAATTGCAGGCGGTGGGCCTGCTGGTGCCGCATGCGCTAAGGCTTTATCCGATAATGGTGTTAAATCTCTGGTTCTGGAAAGAAAAAAGCTCCCTAGGCATAAATGCTGCTCTGGTATCCTTATGGGACAGACAAGGGATTTGCTTGAAAAATATTTTGGTGGACTTCCTCCGGAAAGTGTATATTGCAATCCAAAAATTATAAACCGGAATGATATTATTGCCTGGACTGAAAAAGACGGAAATTTTGTGTATGAGTGGGAAATTCCCAAGGACGGGAAGGAATTCAGTCCAGAGTTCCTAAATATATGGCGAGGTAAGTTTGACCACTGGATGCTTAAACAATCCGGGGCGGTTATAAAAGAAAGATGCAGTTTCTCCGGATTTACCGCTGATAAAGATAAGCTTAAGCTGGATGTAATGCAGGGCGGTTCAAAAACCCGGATAGAATGTTCTTATCTTGTAGGTGCAGACGGGGGTGATTCTCTTGTGCGCAGAGCATTCGATCCTTCCTTTGAAGAAAGACTGACTGAGCTTGTTGTATATCAGGTATATTACAAATGTTTAGATCCGGGCGAATTTAAAGAAGGGCCCTGGTATGTTTTTTTAGGCAATATCGGTGATTGTATGGCAAGCATACATAAGAAAGACGATGTTCTTACTCTTGTTGTCGGGGCTTTTAAAATGAAAGGCGGTTATAAACGTCTTATGAAGGAGTTTGAAGATTTCCTTGCCGCCAGATTCAAAATGAAGCTTGCCGATAAAGTCAGAAGTGAAGGCACAGCTATGAACGATATGTTTTTAAGAGGCGATTTCTGCTTTGGTGGAGGCAGGATCTTGCTTGCCGGTGAAGCTGCGGGCCTCATATATTTAAATGGCGAAGGAATCAGTGTTGCCATAGATTCCGGATACAGGGCAGGCAGCGCTATAGCAAGGTCTATAAAAGGAGAAGGAGCTGCCTTCGATATTTACTATAATGGGTCAGAAGACATCAGGAAACATGTAGGCCTTTGCGCAAGCAAGCAAACTCTTATTGCGGGACCTCCTCAGGCAGGTCTTTAATGAATTGGGTACATTGAAAATCATAGGCATTGACATAGGAAGTATTGCTACAAAATTGGTTCTGTTGAACGATGAAGGCGTCATTTATCGTGACTCTCTTAGTTTGCCTGATAAGTCGGAAGTTGTTGCTGCCAAAGCTATAGAAAAGGCGCTTGAAGCAAATTCATTATCAAGAGAGGATATAGATCTTGTTGTAGCCACCAGCCGGTCAGGCGGAGACTTGCCGTTTGCCGATATGAAAAAAGGCCTATACATGTGTTTGTTTAAGGGTGGCCTTGAGCTTTTTCCTGATGTAAAAACGATTATTGATGTCGGAGCGGAAAATACAACAATCGTTACTCTGGATAAACAAAGCCAGATAAAAGATTTTACCGTTAACGACAAATGTGCTGCAGGCGGGGGAGTATTTTTAGAGGCAATAGCAAAAGCTATGGGTTTATCTTTGGAGGAAATGGCCGCAGAAGCTATGAAAGCGGAAAAAGGGATCGATATCGCAAGTACCTGTACCATTTTTGCCGAACAGGAAATTCTTTCATATGCTTTTGAAGATCCGCCACCTCCCAGGTCTGAGATTCTGGCGGGGCTGCATGAATCACTTGCCTCACGTGTTGTCGGTTTAACCGGAAAGGTTAGGGTGATTCCCCCTGTTCTTTTATGTGGTGGAGTCTCTTTGAATCAGGCTTTTGTAAGAAGTTTTAATAAGCATATCAATGCCGAGGTATATGTAACACAAGAACCCAAATTCGTTGTTGCGCTGGGTGCTGCCGTTTTAGGGCGAAACCATATTTTTAGTCGTAAGGAAGAGGCCTATGCCGGTAGCAGGAATTGATATAGGTTCAAGGACCGCTAAAGCCGTTATTATGGAAGGAGATAAAATTATCTCCTCACACATAGGCGAAACAATTTTAAAAGGTCCTGATGTTGGCATAAAAGTATTAAATGAAGCACTGAAACTGGCCGGTATGAAACTTTCCGATCTGGAAAGTATTATGCCGACCGGTTATGGCCGGTTCCAGTTTGTCGGAGGTGAGAAACATGTATCCGAGATATCATGCCATGCGCGTGGGGTACACTGGTATTTCCCTACGGTAAGAACAATCATGGATATCGGAGGCCAGGATTCAAAGGCCATTAAATGTGATGGCGATGGACGTCTGACCAATTTTATATTAAACAGCAAATGCGCTGGCGGAACAGGCCGTTTTCTTGAGGTAATAGCCGATATCTTGGAGGTTCCTGTAGACAAGCTAGGTGAGCTTTCGTTCTCTTCACGGCAAAATATTTCATTCAGCACGATTTGTGTTATCTTTGCGAAGACCGAAGCCTTAAACATGCTTAGGGATGGAGTGCCCAAAAACGATATTGTTGCCGGTTTGCATGATTCTATTGCCAAAGTAGCCGCAAGCATGCTGGCCCAGGTATCTGTAGAGAAAGATTTCAGCCTTACCGGAGGAGTTGCAAAAAATTCTGGTGTGGTTGCAAAAATTAAGGAAAAGATAGGGCTTGAACCTCTCATTGCTCCTGATCCGCAGTTGATCGGAGCTATAGGGGCGGCTCTTTTTGCTTTTGACAGGCTTAGGCGTAGGCGAACCGCCTGATTTATAGATAGGAGAGATTTGCATAAAGATATATCTAAAGCCTTTATGCAGATGTTCTTTTAGTTAATTTTGAAAAAATCGTTTATCTTGACATATGTCGGGGGTAATGATTAATAATTTAATCTGTTTATCCCTTTAGTATAAGAGAAAGGAACAGTTTATGTCTCAACTATTAAAAACATTATCTCCATTTGAGGAGATTAACAAAGAATTCCCTTTTGCTTCACCGATAAAAGAGTGGAAAAAAAGCGGTGGGAAGGTGATCGGTTTTTTTGGCGGGGATATTCCTGAAGAGATATTATCTGCCGCCGGAGCATTGCCGGTCTGGTTAAGAGGACCCTACGGCGAAGTTCCTCTTGATGATGCAAATTCATATCTTCATATTTATACCTGTTCTCATATGAGGAGCATATATGAAGTAGCTCTTAAAGGAGGCTACGATTTTCTGGACGGAGTGATGACAACTCCCTATTGTGATGGAACCAGACGGTTGTATGATGTCTGGGAAAGATATAAGCCTATTCCGGCAATGTTTTTTTTACATACTCCTCATAAAAATATTCCGGAGGCTGAAGAGTTCTATTATGAAAATATAAAAGAATTTATAGCAAATATTGAGCGTGCCTTTCAGAAAAAGATAACGAATGAGGCTTTGCAGGAAGCCATCAAAACCTATAATCAAACCAGAAAGCTTTTTAATCAATTATTTGATTTGAGAAAAAAAGATAATCCTCCCATTACGGGAGCGGAAGTTTTTGAGATCTATAATGCATCTGCCATGATGCCCAGAAAAGCTTTTAATGTTTTATTGAAAGAATTGATTGATGAGGCAAGTACTTCTGACAGGGCATTGAATGGCGGCCTGCGTTTGATGATTAATGGAACAGCTTTGCATAATTCGGAATATATAAAAGGGATTGAGGATCTTGGAAGTATAGTTGTGGCGGATTCTCTTCTTAACGGATCTATGAGTTTTATGGATCTTGTTAGTGAAGATGAAAATCTTGATCCATTGTTGGCTATTACCCGTCATTATTTAAATAAATTTCCTGCGCCTCGTATGGCCCCATCCGAGCCGAGGTTTGACAGAATACTACAAATGGCCGAGGATTTCCATATTGATGGCATGATAACCGGCGTAGTACGTTATTGTGCTCCGCATATTTATGATGAGGTTCGTCTCAGCAAAAGATTTGAAACCCGCGGCATCCCTTCGCTAAGATTGGATCTGGAATATGGCATGGCCGCCACAGGCCAGATCAAGACGCGGGTGCAGGCTTTTATTGAGATGATTGAAGAAAAAAAAAGAAAGGGTTAATGCTATGAACCAAGATTTATGGTTTAAGGCGGTTAAAAATTTAGAAGATATAACAGACCATGTGTTGCCTAAAGTAAAATCAAGCGGGGAAAAAGCTTATTACGAGCTATATACTTCATATTTCCAAAAAGTTACTGAGGCAATGAGGTCGGGGAAAGAAATTGCCGCCCACAGCACTTTTGTTCCGCCTGAAATATTTCATGCCATGGACATGGTTCCTGTCCTTATAGTTTCGTCAAGTGGTGCAATGACCGTATGTACCCGCAATTACAAAGAGGCCATGGACACAAGCCGTGGATATGGAGTTCCTTTAGAAACATGTTCGGCTCACAGAATACAGCTGGGGCATTTTGTTGAAAAGTGGTTTCCAAAACCGAAATTTATTGTCCATATGGGAGCCGGTTGCGATGCTTTTGCCTCAAGTGGAGGGGTCTCAGCAGATATGTATGATGTTCCTGACTATTTCATTGATGTTCCATGGGAAAATTCGGAAAGAGGGGTTAAATACCTGGCAAATGAATTCGGACGGCTGATTGAATTTGTAGAAAAGGTAACCGGTCGGAAGATGGACTGGGATCGTCTGAAAGAAAATATGGCAATGACTGCTGAAATGACGCGCCTTTACATAGAGATAGCTGAGTTGCGAAAAGCTGTTCCCTCTCCGATGGAGAGCCGAAGGGCATGGCAGTCTTATTGGATGTATTGGATTAACGCCGGGACTCCGGAAGGTGTGAAATGGTTTACGATTGTAAGAGATGAAGTTAAAGCCAGGGTCGAAAAAGGTATTGGGGCGATTCCCAATGAAAAACTAAGGCTGCTGGACCTTTTTATGCCTCCGCAGTTTTCGTTTAAGCTTCAGGACTGGCTGGCAAAGGATTATGGAGCTCTTTTTGTTAATGAAAGCATTGTTTTTCAATGGGGAAAAGATGAGATGGATCCTTCGGACCCATTGGAAGCATTGGCAAAGAGATATTTTAATGCACCTATGACCAGATGTATAATGGGTTCTTCCAAAGACTTTATAAATGATTCCATTCAGGTGGTTAAGGACTATAAGATTGATGGGGCAGTGTTCTGGGCTCAGAATGCCTGCCGTCAGTCAGGAATTATAAGATCTTTAAAAGACGCTTTAAGCGAACAAGCGGGGATTCAGACACTGGTAGTAGATTGCGATATAATGGATCCGACTTTTGTTACTGTAGAAGAGATGCAGGTAAAATTAAAGGAATTTATTGAGATATTATCTGATAGAGTAGGACAAAGATCAAATTAAAAGGGGAGAATAATATGGCAGAAGAAAAGGAAAAATATATTATTGGTATAGATACCGGGGGAACCTTTACCGACACGGTTATCATTGATAAGCACGGAAAAGTAACTATCGGTAAGGCTCTTACTAACTATGGGGATCTTAAGGCCGGTGTTATCAGCTCTTTGA
>JAHITX010000110.1 GCA_018817425.1 Pseudomonadota bacterium | reverse complement strand
GTTAATTTCATTAGCATAAACATTAGCCGAAGGCAAGGGCGTTTCCGTGAGGAAAGGTCTGAAGGCGGAGCGAAGCGGAAGGTGAGCCGAAGGCGAAAGCGACTGAAAGGAGCGGCCAACCCTAAGTGCAAAGCTATGAGCTGACGAACAGAAACAGTATATATGGCCGCACAACATAAAAAAGCCCAGGATTCAGGAGATAGGGTAAATGCTGCGGTTGTGTAGCGAAAGTTCACGTTCTTATCCGGGGAGATCTGTCTGAAATAGCGTTTGTTTGTGGCTATGGAAGTCGGACTGAGGTCAATCCTGAAAAGGATGGACCTGCCACCGAATCATAAGGCTGAAGCGAAAGCGCATCGGGCGGCAACGTCCGATGTTATCAGGCAGAAGATCAATAGTTTGTAAGCCCAAGTTTTTAATTTCATTTCAGATATTAACTATAAAACTAAAGGGCGTCCCCAAAACTCCCCAGAAAAGCGGCACCAAGCTTCTTTCTTTTAATGTGGATAGAAATTTCGAAGCTTTTGCTCTTTTACTTTGATCATGCCTGTAATAGTCCTGTGCAATTTTACCTAATATTGATGTATCAATTGATAGACGGGTCCAGGGACTTCACGCGATATCCATACCGCATCTCATGACCAGCGATTGATCCAGTTGTCCCGTGGACTATCCGAAAGGCGTCTGCGTGTACGAGTGCGTTACGCACACGAAGCAGATCTGCATACCTGTGATCGGCAACAACAGAGTCAAACCAGGCCCGCCAAGGTTCTATGATGGTGTCTCGCTTGTCTTTTTTGATGGTGCCGGTTTTATAATCCGAATGATAAAAGCTTCGAATGCTGTCCTCGCCCTTCGGTGGTCTTATGGCAAATCCCAAAAGCCTACCTGCTGCAGCAATACACAGGTCGAGACATGATAAGGCAGTGGTTGCTGCCCATCGTGCATGGGCATCGTCAATACTATCATTTTCGTATGCGTCGTTGGGCCACTCACCGGCAAAACGGCGTTCATCTATATCTGTAAGATAGACCAGTGATTCAGCCCCTCGGCCTGCTGCAGAGGCGAGATGACCGATAGCACCGTGCTGCGGATTGCTCGTGTTATTCAGAAGCCGCCCAACTTCTGCCACTATTCGTCGACTGAATGTCATTTCATCCACTTCAGCTTACCTTTTGCTTGATTGGTCCAAATCATCGTAGTCAGCCCAACGTTCCCGATCACCGAGTGCAAAAGGCTTCCACAAAACTACGCAAAAGTATCGGAAGTCAGAAAACCAACGGCCATGGAAAAAGCCGAGGCCTTTTGCATCCGGTGCATTGGGTGGTTCTGTTTCCTTCCTATGATCTGGGCGTTAAAGAACCATTCAGATATTTATGCACGATACTTGAAATAAGAGTTTGATATGGTATACCTTCTTCAATTGCCTTTATTTGTATTTGCTGGTAATCCTTTTGAGAAAGGCGAAGATTTATTCGTTTATCCTTTTTTAAAGTATTTCTAGCGGCTTCTATTACTTTTTTTCTCTCTTGGTCAAAATTTTTAACAGGCTGCCATTCGTCACGTTCGATGGATTCCATCAGGTCTTTCTCTTCCTGGTCAATTGCTTTAAATGCCTTTTTACTGATTTTATTCATTATTCCCCCTTCAAACCGTATTTTTTTGTGTATTTGCGGCTTGGGAAAGCTGTTTTTAGAAATATTTCATCATCCTTTTCCACGTAAGGTACGATGATGGCATAATTGTCGATCTCTAAAACATACATTTTTTGATTGGGGTACCCAGAATTTTCCTCGATTCCAATCACCAGACCCGACTCAATTAAATAGGCGATTTCTTCAAAGGATATTCCGCGTTCTCGTTTTAAGAGTTCGTTTTTTTCAGAATTCCAATTCAAGTATTTCATATCGAAATTATAAGTTTATGTCTGCCTTTTGTCAACGGTTTTTAGGTTGGTTTGGCCAGAAACAGAACGGAAAGTTAACCCGACATTCGCGAAGAAGAATAAATCAAATTATATTTAAAAAAAACAATTGATTAAATTCAGCCAGTTATAAACTTTGCCAGTAATTGGTCAAGTTTGCATGCCACATAACCCAC
>JAHITX010000109.1 GCA_018817425.1 Pseudomonadota bacterium | reverse complement strand
TCAAAGAGCTGATAACACCGGCCTTAAGATCCCCATAGTTAGTAAGAGCCTTACCGATAGTTACTTTTCCGTGCTTATCAATGATAACCGTGTCGGTAAAGGTTCCCCCGGTATCTATACCAATAATATATTTTTCCTTTTGTTGGGTCATACTTTTCTCCCTATTTAATTGTTGTTTTTTCTTTTGTTACGAACTAAGAACATCGGTAACGATTCCTCCAGTATCTGCAAATTGTTTATGTATTACCTCTTTTTCTGCTGGTATTATTTTTCATCTTTTGATCTTAAATTATAATTTAAAATACCGCTCTATAAAACCTGCGGTGTAATTGCCTTTGACAAATTCAGGATGACAAAGAAGGCTGTTTATAAAATCAATATTAGTGACAATCCCATCAATCTGATAGTTATTCAATGCTTCCTCAAGAGTGCTGCGTGCAGCTTCTCTGTCTTTGCCCTGACAAATAATCTTGGATAGCAGAGAATCATGGCAGGCATCGATTATAGAGCCAGTTTTTACCCCGCTATCTATCCTGATCTCATTTCCTGCCGGCTCAGCATAAGTGGTAATGATACCGGTTGATGCAATAAAGTTTCTTCTTGGAATTTCTGCGCAAACATGAGCTTCTATTACCGATCCGTCTAAAATCGCTTTTGTGCAGAGAGATGGCAGCGGGTTGCCGCAGGCAATTTGAAACTGAAGTTCGACAAGGTCAAGCCCTGTCAGCAATTCCGTGACCGTATGCTCCACCGAAAGACTATTGTTTATCTCGAGAAAATAGAACTTTTCTTGAGCATCTACCATAAACTCCACCGTGCCGGCATTCACATAACCGGCCTTACGGGCCAAATTGCAGGCGGCTTCCCCCATATGCTGCCTTAGCTCTACGGATACAGCAGGCGAAGGTGATTCCGCGATTATTTTCTTATATTGTTGCTGAACCAGGCATTCCCTTTCGCCAAGGTGAACCACATTGCCAAAAGAATCAGCCAATATCTGAATGTCCACAAGGTGTGACTGCTCAACAAACCGCTCCATAAAAATCCTGCTGTTACCAAAAACCTTGCGTGTTTCCCGGCGACTGGCAGCTATCGCAAACTCCATTTCAGCAGGTTCGTGCACAATACTGATACCTTTTCCTCCACTTCCTGTTGCTGGCTTGAGCACTACCGGATAACCGATAGACTCCGCCAAAGCCAAAGCCTCGTCTTCGTCCTTCAGGGTATCAGTGCAGCCAGGAATAACCGGTATTCCAGCCTTGATAGCCAGATCCTTGGCAGCGATTTTGTCGGACATTATGGAAATAACTCCAGCCGGAGGACCAACAAAAATTAAGCCGGCAGCCTCCACCTTTCTTGCAAACCGGGCGTTTTCGGATAAAAAACCATACCCAGGATGCACGGCCCTGCAGCCTGTGGCCAGTGCCGCAGAAATAATCCTTTCCTCGTTAAGATAGGATTCCTGAATGCCCGACCCACCGATATAGACCGCTTCATCAGCAATCCGGCGATGCGGGCTATGGCAATCAGCGTCTGAATACACTCCCACTGTATGGATGCCCATACGTTTGCAAGTGTGAATTATTCGAATTGCGATTTCGCCACGGTTGGCAATCAAAACTTTATCAAACATGTTATGCTCCGAAAGCCCCTATCCTTTTACGTAATCCGCTTTTTAAAAAAACGAGCTATAAAATCCGTTTAATTTAGGTATGAGTTCTTTCTTATTATGCAAAAAAAAAGGCCATGATTCGTCTGTATCAAACGAATCATGGCCTTATATTTTTTCCGCACCCTTAACCTGCCGGTTCAGGGCCCGTTCAAACTTTCAGGTAATTATTCCAAATCTCAATCCTTCTACAGGAGTTCGCCGCAACGCCATCCCGCAAACAGATCAATTTCAATTTTTTCTAACATTAGGTTCCATCCCTGTCAAGAAAATTATTTTATCCCTATACCAAGCAAATAAATCATTAAGTTCAGTTGCGATTTGGAAAAAAGGTGGGGGAAAACTCCAAGGAAAAAAGAATAACCCGCTCACCGGTAACCGTACTTATATCAGTGTGCAAGCTTATTACTTTTACCCCTACAATTTCCTCTATTGCTGCTTCCAGCAAAGGGCGGCCTTGCTCAAGCAGTGTAATCCGTATGCGTTTTATTAATTCGCGTCCGTCTCTGCGGTCAGTCGCTTCAGCCAGCTTGATTTCCGACAAGGTAAGCACATTTTTCAGCCGCACCAATACAATGTCATCAATAATATAAGCCTTGGTTTCGAGCGGACCGCGACCCATGTATTCTTTTTCAAATTTTATCACGGACTCACAGATTTCGGCTTCTATTTGTCCTTTGGTTTTACTCATATATTTCTCGCAATTTCTGGAGATTAATTTACATATTGGTTTATTGCGAAATTGTCAGAATCAATAATAAGCTTATAGCGGATCAAGTTGCCAATAGTTGCTTTTTTTATCTGTATTTCCCTTGAAACTGCTGAGCCACCATTTGGTAAATAAGTTGTAAGAAATTATTCCTGTTCTTCAGCAAACAGATTATACTTATTATGGTTCACAACATAAAATGATGACGCAGTTTACAGTTTATAACAATTGGCGTCAATTATTTTATTGATCCTGATCCTTTGATTTTGGCTGAAAATATTGAACGACATGGTTTGCGATTGTAGGATTACAAAGTTGAAGTGCATCAAAGAATACTTTTGCTTTGATGCGACTCCACCCATAAACACATCAATTCTTGATGGCTTTGAAAATGGCTTCCCCTTCAAATATCTAACGATTGGATACTTTTCATCGTCATAAAAATTAATTACTGAAAGACCTGCCAGAAATTTGTCTGGAACTTTCTCCAAAATTCTCTGAGTCAGGGTAACCACATTTAGCTTTTTTACTAAAAATTAATTTAATTAACTTATGAGCCACTTTCAAAACGTTTCAGTTTGGTCAAGCTCAAGGCGGGCGAAAATTTCAACCACAGGAATACATCGGGTATTTCGAGGATAGCGCTAAAGATTAGCGCTTATGCTTCACTACGTGTCACTTCGTGCGAAATTTGAGGCCAACGCAGAGATCGGCCAAAATGGGGCGTTTTGGAACT
>JAHITX010000108.1 GCA_018817425.1 Pseudomonadota bacterium | reverse complement strand
TTGTGTACGCCCGGCATGGGCGTGAATTTATGGGGTGTAAGTTATATATTAAAATAACAATAGAACATATCCCCACACGTAGTATAAAAATAATTTATTATCGCGCAGATAAACAAATAACCTCCTGATAAGATAAATACGATTTTTGAGAAAACACTATTTGATAAAAGGAGGTTATTTAAATGATTGATGAAGTTAGCAGGTATAGTTATTTCTGTCAATTTCGTTCGACAATACGTATTTCAAGGAAACACCTGATAGTGGGGATTGATATAGCAAAAAATAAAAACCATGCTTTTTTTGGCACGGCATATGGCAAAACTTTGTGGAAGCGATTGCTTTTCAGCAATGACAGAAAAGGCTATATGAGATTAATCGAACAGGTAAATGCTCTTATATCCCAGCATCAACTGGAGCTGGTAATATTTGGAATGGAGCCAACCGGGAATTATCATAAGCCTTTGGCTAATTGGCTGATTAAAAGTGGTTATGAAGTAGTACTTGTCGGAGGAAAAGCTGTTAAGGATAACAGGCAGCTTTTAGATGGCCGTTGGGATAAGAATGATTCTAAAGACAGCGCCAACGTAGCTGATTTAATAGGCCAGGCAAAATGTCAGTTTTATGAATATCCGGAGGATGATCTTATTGGACTTAGAAACCTTTTATCATTAAGAAAAAGGCTTAAAAAAGAAGAGCATCGTTTAAGAATGCAAATAAGAAACAGCCTTTTGACCAAATATTTTCCGGAGGCAGACTGTTATTTGAAAAATTGTGCAGATGAAGATCTTGCCGTTATCCGTTGGTATCTGGACCCTCGTAAAATTGTGTCAACTGATTTTAAAGAGTTTGTGAAGCATGTAACAACAAAAGATCGCGGGGATCGGCAGGTTCAACGTTTAAGAAAGATATATGATTTGGCCGAAACCTCGGTTGGGTTGCCGGTAAACTCAGCAACAGTATTTGAAGCACAAATGACAGTTGATAGAATACGCAAAGTGAGACAAGAAGTTTCACAAGTAATGGCCGAAATGAAAGCCGTATGCGAAAATTTGTATGGTTATAGTTTATTGCAGACCATACCAGGATTTGGACCCTATATAAGCGCTTTAGTTTTGGCAACCATCGGCAATCCGTTCCGGTTTAAAAGTCGCAAACAAGTGATTCGTTTAGCCGGTCTTGATCTTAATGCAAATCGTAGCGGTAAAACCAGCACTGACAGTGTTCCGGTCATATCCAAAAAAGGTGATACCGATCTGCGATATGGACTATACCAGGCAGGGTTGGTTGCTTCAAATTGTAATGAAATCTTCAGAAGGCTTTTTCATGACATGATAGATGGCCGTCACGGGGAACGAGGCATTAGGACAAAAATGCGAGTAAAACTGGCTGCCAAGTTATTGGTAATTGCATGGACAATGCTTAAGAACAACGAGACTTTCAATCCAAGCTATTTAATGACGGATTGAAATAGCATAAAAAAATTATATTAAACCAAAATAAATAATGCCTTGGCATGTTCGGTGAGAAAGCCCGCAAGTGAAAGTTGGAGCGAAACAACTCCGGGAGGGACAAAAAGGGCTTCTTTCTGAATTCTTTAATCTGGATAAGGAATGATGTGGTGACTAGTGTCTTAGCTGGTATGCCGGATAAACGTAACTATTAGATAAAGAATTCGCTGAATGAGAGAACCGCCGAAACCAAAAAGTACTTCAAAAAGTGCATTACTATAGTTGTGTCCTCAATTTGGCATAGGACGTAATTGGCTGATTATATAGTATTTATAATATTAATGTTTTTGATTGACATAAGGAGTATAGAATGTCCCCTATGTGTGAATCCTGTTAATGGTTAATTTCATTAGCATAAACATTAGCCGAAGGCAAGGGCGTTTCTGTGAGGCGTTTCCGTGAGGGAAGGTCTGAAGGCGGAGCGAAGCGGAAGGTGAGCCGAAGGCGAAAGCGACTGAAAGGAGCGGCCGACCCTAAGTGCAAAGCTATGAGCCGACGAACAGAAACAGCATATAAGGCCCAGTCTCCGGGTGAGTTAGCACAACATAACGAAGCCCAGGATTCGGGAGATAGGGTAAATGCAGCGGTTGTGTAGCGAAAGTTCACGTTCTTATCCGGGGAGATCTGTCCGGCTTGCGGTCGCATCATGCGGAAGCGCCTTACATGGCAACATGCAGGGTGACCGGGCAGAAGTCAGCAGAGGCCATAGTAGGTGTGGACATCGTCAGTGGCGGTATGACGATTGGAAACGAGCCACGACCCGCATATGCGGAGGATATCGTGGAGGACTCACCCCACTGAAGGGCCGAACATGAAGAAAGTGTCAGGCCCCATGAGCTTCGATAGGCGATGAACCCGAACGGGGGAGCCATATTTTCGGACGCGTCATGGAATGATCTGCCACTGGGGTCAATCTGCA
>JAHITX010000107.1 GCA_018817425.1 Pseudomonadota bacterium | reverse complement strand
TTTACTTTTTCTGTAAATTTGGTAAATATCCCATCAGTGTTATCTTCTTACCTTCACTTATTATGGTCATAGCACGCGCACCGGCAAAGATGGCTTTTTTATCACCCAAGAGATCCAGACCGCTGAACCAGGCCAGTTTTATATCCATTGAGGTTTCCATTTGCTGCCACGTTTTTCCGCCGTCTTGGCTAGTTATAATCGCCCCACGGTCTCCTACCGCGATACCAAAATCACCCTGCATTTTAACTTCATAAAACGTCGGCATCTCGCCTTTCTCATCGGGCGCCAGGGTTACCGGATTCCACGTTATACCGCCGTCTTCCGTTCGAAGCATCGTGCCGCTCAAACCTACCACAACTCCGTGGGTTTTTGAAGAAAAGGAAATACCAAACAGCGTATTTTCAGTTCCCGTTTCCTGAAGGTTCCAGGTAATACCTCCATCCATAGTATGCAGTATAGTGCCGAACTCACCGGCTATCCAACCCTCTTCTTCTCCAAGGAAGACCATGTTATAAAAAATAACATCTTTCGGATATGTTTTATCCTCCCAGGTCTTTCCGGCATCACCTGTGTAGAAAATCGTACCCCAATCACCTATGGCCACACATTTTTCCGGACTCAGGGCTTTTACTGTAAACAGGTGCTTTCTTTTCGGCGTAGTCTGTTTTTTCCAGGTTTTGCCACCGTCAATGGTATAAAGAATAGTACTGCCCTTGCCTACAATCCATCCTACCTTGGGATTGCAAAAGGAAACAGATAAAAGCAACATATTTGTTCCGGAATCCTGTTTCTCCCAGTTCAAACCCCCGTCTGTGGTATGATCAATTTCTCCACGATCGCCTACCGCCCAACCTTCCTTCTCATTCACAAAACATAATGAAAAAATGCTGTTTCGGAACCCATGTTTCTTGGATGCAGCAAAAGCAAGGCTGCTGGAAAATATTAATAATGCGGACATCAATAGCAAGACAATAAGTTGGGCACTTTTCCTTTCCATCTTATTTTCAACCTTTTTTTTCATGGATTTTATTCCTCTCTGTTATTACGGAATTTATCAGGCGCTGTTGCCGGTGGACAGAATTCAATCTGTTCCATACAAAGGCAACATATTGTAATAGCAATCTGTTTTAGTATTAAGCCCTGTACTTCGGCAATATCTTTTCCGGGCCGATAATTGAAACCAGAGCCGGCAGTACGGTTAGTGCACCCACCATGTTGGCAACCAACAGGAAGGCCAAAAGGATCGCCATCTCAGCCTGAAATTTGAAATCGGCGAATACAAAGAAAATAACGGAAAAGACCAAAGTAGTTGCAGTAAAAATGATAGCCTTCCCTGTTGTGGTGATTGCTATGTAACGTGCCTTTCTGTAATCGCCTTTGCTGAACTGGTATTCTTCAGCAAGCCGGCTTAAAATATAGATGCCGTAGTCAACACCTATGCCAACGCCCACAGAGGCAACCGGCAGAGAATTAATGTTCATATCAATCCCCAGTGTAAGCATTAAAAGGTCACTTAAAACCTGTGATACAAGCAGAGGAATAAACAAGACCAAAGCGCCCCAGAAAGTCCTGTATGCAATTGTACAAAAAAGGAATGTAAAGCCAAAGATGAGCGCCATATTTATCCAGTAGGACCATTCCACTTCCTCATTAACAGCGGCAAGGATGCCAAGAATACCACCGGCCAAACGGAACGTCACACGCTTAGCCGGGTTCTCCTTGATATATTCCTTGAGGGTCGCTATAGAATTGGTGAGGACTTTATTATTGTAGTTGGAGAAGTAGAGGGTTACAGCTGCATTTTTCTTATCCCCTGAAATGAAACGATCCATACTTCCACCTGTTGATGATCCTGCTACCAAGCCTATTACATTTGCAACATCGAAGTGTGTTTCAGGCAACATGGACCATTTAGGATGTCCGTCGTGGAATATCCGGAAAACATTTTTTAACATGTCGCTGATAGTAACGGCCCCTCCGACTTCGGGAATGTTGTTGGTAGCATAAATGCCCATCTCACTGATAAGCCTGATGGTTTCAGCGTCAGCAATTGCTCCTTCCTTATCGCCTTCAGCAAGTACTACCATCTGACTGGAGCCGACAAAATCCTTGTTCACCACATCCGAAGCAAGATTGTAAACATGATTCGGATAGAGTATTGCCCTGCCGGCGCTGACATCTCCCACCTTTAAATATTTCTGTGTAATAAAACCGCCTCCAAAAATAACCAGTACTACAAGGGCCAGAACAATCCACTTGCGGTTTCCCTGGGATAAGGTAATTAGAAACTCCCCTATCTTTATGTATATCTTATCGCCAGGCCGCGACGTGATCTGTTTGCGTTTCTCCTCGGGTGACAAATTTTCGTCCGGAGCCTCAGCCTCTCCCTTCTTAATGTGCTTTAATTTAGGTGGCGGCAGGAGCGAAACAAGCACAGGCTGCATAACTACCGAACTTACATAAATAGAGATAATCCAGAAACTGCCATATATGGCCAGATTCTGCATCAAAGGTATGCTGGCTACAGCGATTGTGAGTACCCCCAGACCATCGGTGATCAGTCCCAAAATACCAGGTTTATAAAGATATCCGTAGGCATTGATTATTGCCTGCTGCTGATCTCCTGATGTGGCATATTCCTCATGATAGCGCTCCATGGACTGGACAGAGTGGCTCAAGGCCCTTGCCGATAAAAGCAGCGGAACCACCAGAACCAATGGGTCAACATTGATGTGTAGCGCGGATGCAAAACCCAGGCCCCAGATTGCACTCACAATTGCGGATACAAATGGAAAGAATATACCCAGGAATGTACGAAAATACCACCAAAGCAGTATGACCATCACTATCGCAGTTACAATGAAAACATTATAAAGTTGAGGAGTATAATGGGCTATCCATGCATAAAGCATCGGGTAGCCGGTAACGTAAAGGGTGTGATTCTCATCCTCCACTTCAGCCTTAATCTTTTGCATTTCATTAAATAGATTATTCAGATCAAGGCCTTCTTCCCAAAAACCGGCGCCAATCAATGAGGCTTTATCATCCATGCTGACATATACACCACGGACGTTCGCATTGCTATAGACTATTTCTTTCAATCTTTTAAGCTCTTCAGGCGATCGGGGCATAGCCCTCATTATGGGAACAGCTCTGAGACCATCATTACCCACACCGAAATTCTTTAACCTGGGATGAGTAAGAGATATAATCTGTAGATTATCCACCCCATCGATAGTCATTACAAATTTTGTAATCTTATCAATTTTTTTGAGGGTTTCGATATTATAGATATCCCCATTTTTTACCTCGATAACTATGCTCATCAAGTTTGCGGTGCCGAACATTTTTCGGTATTGCTTGTAAAGCTGGATATATTCATGTTTTGGTGGGTAAAGATCAAAAAAATCGGTATGGATCCTCAGGGTTAAGCACTTATAACCAAAAAATACAGTGCCTATAATAATCAGGCCTAACATCAGAATCGGATGGCCTACATGAAACTCGACCAACCTTAACCAAATTGACTTTTTGCTTTGGTTTGTCATCAATCTTTCCTCACAAAAATTATTGTTATTTTCACTCAAGGATAGCCATGAAGTTTAGGCTAATTTAATCCCAGAAAAACAGCTATATATTTTATCGATATGCAGATTTGTATATCCCGACGGGGATTATAACTAAAAATTCTGGCAGAGGCCAAAATTAAATTCATCTTACTTAATAAATAATTCTCACCTGTGCCCAACTATAAATGCACTTCATTTACTAAAATTTTATAAAAGGGGGGCTACTCCTATGCATGGGTTTAAAAACCCTAATGTATGGAATAAGCCCCCAAACTGCCTATCGTTAATCCGCGATAGGGTGGATTAACGGTTCTTCTATTTGGACATCCGCATTATATATTCTTTCGTGAACATTTTTGGTGACATTTTGGATTCGGGCATAAACATACTGCTTTTTTCAGGTGGGCCGTTTTGAACCCATCCGGCTGTAGCATGGCG
>JAHITX010000106.1 GCA_018817425.1 Pseudomonadota bacterium | reverse complement strand
GCCAGTTTCAAAACGCCCCATTTTGGCCGATCTCTGCGTTGGGCTCAAATTTCAATCCTCGAAATACTAAATGTATTCCTGTGGTTGAAATTTTCTCCCGCCTTGAGCTTGACCAAACTGAAACGTTTTGAAAGTGGCTCTCCCGTATATATTTTATTGTTTGGTCAATGTCCCGTATATTTTTAACAGTCTGTCCGGAAGATCACGGACATCGGATATGATATTGTGATTATATTGACCGTAAAGATCATCCAGTCTCATATCCAAAGCTGCATCAACTGTAATTGCCCTGACACATATATTTTTTGACTGGGCTTCAAACACGGCCTTGCGGGTATCCTCAATTGCATAGTTTTGTTTATAATCGGTATCATTTGGAAAACCATCACTTATTATTACAAGAAGACGCGTTTTGGATGCCGTATTTTCAAGCCTTGATACCCCATGACGTATAGCAGCACCCATTCTGGTTCTTCTTTGTGGAAAAAGCGCATTAATTTTGTTTATTATATTTTCATCCATATTTTCGGAAAATGTTTTTATATTAAAATAATCCACTCCCGATCTGCCTGTTCCTGAAAACCCGGCGATAGCAAATTTATCCTGTGCCGTATTAAGTGCTTCGCAAAAAAGAACAACCGCTTCCTTGATTATATCATGAACGGTTTTAGATGATTGAGCTATAAGAGTTGAGGTAGAACGTGAAAGATCTACAAGAAGAAGTACTGCTATATCCCTTTGATGTTTTATCCGTTTTAAATATAATTTATCTGTTGGAATCATACCTGCTTTTTTATCAATTACATATTCGGGAAGAGCACACAAATCAAATTCATCTCCTTCAATCCATCTTTTTAAGATTTTTATTTCATCAGGCCTTAAAGATTCAAACTCTCTTCGAATTCTTTTTACCGTTCCCGGATAGGCATTTAAAACATTGGAATAAAAAGCGCTTTTTAACCCTTCTACTTCTCTTTCATGTACTCTTACATGATCATGAAGATAATCGCATAAATTGGCATCCCATTCACGATATTTAAAAACGGATGAATCATTACAATCATCGAAAGAATACTGATATTTCTCCCCTTCATTTAACCCGGATAATAAATCAAAAGGTAAATCGGCGGGATCTTGTGTGTATCCGGTTTGGTTTTGTGCGGATAAAGTTTTAGAAGAAGTTATAATATCTTTAAGATCATCATTTGAAACGGCACCTTTGTTTTTTATAAGTTTTTTCATTATCTCGGATTTAAAAACACGGATTTTTTTCTTTTCCAGTGCGGACTTTATGGCAAGGCTTATCTCTTCGTATTTTTTATTTGAAGTAAAATACAGGTCATGCCTTAAAGAAAGACCAAAGGGCATTTTAAGCTTTTTATAATCATTAAGGTTTTCTTCATTGGGCTTGTTTTTGTTCAAAAATCCTTCAACTAAGTTATACGTATTAAAAACGCTAACAGCGCATGCTTCGATACAATTATTTTTTTCAACTTCATTTTTAAAAATATAGAAAATTTCCGATATCAGGTTTTTTGTTTTATCTTCTGCTTCAAATAAATCAAAAGCAATTTGCCCTAAAGCCATACGGATATATAAGAGGTAAAGAAATGGCTCCGGAGTTTTATTTTTTAATAGTATTTTTAATTCATTATAGATCAAAGGATATGAAGTTCTTACAAGGCCGGGGTATTTTTCAAGATTAAGGATTTTTATACGGCCATGTTCAAATATATTAAAAAGATCTGATGCAAGTTGCTTTACAGGAAAAAACATGAAAAATTTTTCAAGATCGTGGCAATCATAATTTTGCGTATTATCTGTTAATTCATAATTTTTCTTTTCCGAAATATTGCACATTTCTTTCAGAAGCAAAGATAACTCCATGGCTTTTTCTATATCGAATTCAAATGACCCGTACTCATAATAACCTGATTCAAGTCTTGCAAGGCATTTGTATAGGTTGCGGTTTTTATCAAAAGTATCGCAAATATTTATTTCATCGGGAAGATAAATTGTTTTTCCATCGGAAAAAACAAATGGTCTGTCACCATACTCATTTATTATTTCATTACGTAAAATTTTCGGAAATTGAGAAAGCTGACAAATAGATATCCCGCGACCTGTTTTAGCCTTTATGTACATTGTAAGTTGTAATCTTACATCTGCAAGAACAGCTGAAGTTTTCAGGTTTTGACAGGCATCTTTTCCGAACTTGGATTTAAGAGCTATAAATTTTGCGCCAAGAACCTTATCTATTTCATATTTATTTAATCCTATGGATATAAATTCTTCCAGTGCTTCATCCGATAAAATATAAAGTCCTTGTTCAAGGCCGTCAAAGTATGATTCTATAAGATTATAATCTTTGTAAAGTATTTTATGAAGCTGCCTGATCTGTGTAAGCCTTTTTGATGGAAGAAAAGACAAAACCGCTTTAGGCAAGGTATGAGCGAAATTGCGGCATTCATTGTATGTTAAATCTTTTAAAAAAAAGGTTTTAAGTATATCAAAATATACCAAACATGATTTGCCGTCTTTTTGATCAAGCAAAATATTAACAGCTTTAAGCGGCTCTGTTAATGTATAAGTCCCCTTTTTATGCATTATTTTTACTGCTTCAAGATAGTTTTCAAGAAGGCTTTCATCAGTATATGAAAGAACGGAAACAAGATGCTCGGCCATTATCCGCGCAAATGTCGGACCATCTTCGGCACTTTTTCGCACAAGTTCTTTGTATATTAGAATTTTATCAGATTCTACATTTCCCAAAAGCTTAATGTAACCTTCAGATACAACAGCTCCAAAAGAATATTCAACAGATAATGCCCAGATTATTTCATCAATAAAAATTCCGGCAATCTCTTCCGATATACTTATCTGTTTTCTGCTCAAACCGTCATTTACAACCTTAGCAATTTCAGGATCAGCAAAAGCAATTTCTTTAACAATATCTTCTATCTGCATACTATACAACGCCGTCAGTGGGTTTTAAATTTATTTTGAGATAGTTTGTATTTATATTACTGTAGAGCCAATTATGTAATTGCAGGTAGCCCTTTCACCTTCGGAAGGCAGAAGGAAAACTCGCTTTCGATACCGCACTTTGCACATATATACTTTACAACTACTGATCTGCACTTTAGTGCATCCTGAATATCGGATTCCGGTTTTAAAGATCCGCCGCATAAACACGTACAAGGAACCACAAGTATGCATATAATCCCTGCTATATCTTCTTCAATGATATTAAATTCGCCAAGTCCGAGCATCTTCCATTCTTCTAAAAGCTCTGTGTAAAACCTGCGGGTCCTTACGCTTCGCTCCCGTGCGATGAATCTGCCGGTTGCAGTTGTTAATGTATCCGGAGCATGATAGGCATATGTCAACTCTATACTGGTTCGAATTAACAAATCATCATCCAAAAACTGACGGCGTAGTGCATTTTTTGCAAAAAACTGGGCAACCCCCATATTTCCAAGTTTATCGATACGATCCGCATCGTATAAAATCCGACCTATATCATTGGTTGCCTCCCCCTCTAAATACGTTGATAGTATAGCTTCTCTGATTTCAGGAATCCATTTTTCATAGATTGTACCTGAAAGGATTTTTGCTGCAAATAAAACCGCATTTTCTTCTTCAGGAATATCGTTTTCATGATAGCTTCCGTGTGCAAACTTTCCAATATCATGCAACAGGCCGGCAAGCAGGGCCGGTTCTTCTTCCAAACCTTCGGTTTTTGCGATGTAATGGGCTATACGCCCAACTCTGGAGCCGTGGGACCAAAGGCTGGAAAACACTTCATCTGTAATATTATTTTGATAAGCGGTTTCCTGTTCTATCAATGTCCTGCGAACTTTATGTAAAACATCCGGAGCTATGGATTTTAGAGTGTCCTGCCCCCATTCACCTCTTTTGAGCTGAAAGTAATTATTGTGTTCAGGGTCTTGCATCTTTTTACTTTGTGCAAGGCAATTCTGATAGTCTTCTATCGTATTTATGTTTATAAAAGCCGTATCAGTTTCTTTTACCAGGCCTTTTTTTATGAACCAGTCTTTGTCCAGATAAATTGTATTATATCGCTGTGCCAGCATTTCCACTTTAAAAAGATTTGCTTCAAGATTTTCCCGCATTCCCGGCAGACAGCGCTTATTGAAAAAAGCGTGCAGAAACTCCGGCCTTTTCGCCGGGCAGGGAATAATAATGTCGAATTTACCAATTTCTAAAGACATAGACAGGATGATCTCTTTATTAAGAAAGGGCATATCTGCCGCACACACAAATGCTGCTTCATGTTTTATCTTTTGCAATCCGCTATAGATACCCATCAGAGGGCCGCAGCCCATACGTTCATCGGAAACATATGGTAGATTAAGCATTTCATACTTTTCCGGAGTATTGGTAACTATAAGAACTTCTTCAAACAGGGAAGTAACCAGATTTGCCGTCCGTTCAATAATCGATTTTCCGTTGATCTCTAAAAGAGGCTTGTCAGGCGAAAGCCTTCTCCCCTGCCCTCCTGCCAGAATCAAACAAGCGGCATTAATTTTTTTCGAATTGGAATCAATCATATTAAATATTGCTCTTATCGCCCTCCTCACATTTTATTGAAACTTATTACGTTAAAAAGTTGATTGCGTCAATGTATCCGTTTTGGATTTAAATATCTTACAAATTGTAATTCATATTGACAATTTGTAAGATATTGTTTAAGGTTTGGATATGATAAAAAGAAACATAGCCAAAAAATTAACGGAATTATCGAAACAATACCCTATTGTATCTCTTACCGGACCAAGGCAATCTGGGAAAACAACACTTGTTAAAACTGTTTTTCCCGACTGGTCCTATGTATCGCTGGAAGAACCTGACATAAGAGAATTTGCCTTAACCGATCCGCGGGGATTTATTGAAGCATATCCCAAACACACTATAATTGACGAAGTACAGCGTGCACCCGACCTTTTTTCTTATATCCAAACTCATGTTGACCACATAGGAAAACCGGAAGTATATGTCCTTACCGGGTCTTTTAACTTCGGGTTAATGGAAGGCATAAGCCAGTCTCTTGCAGGAAGAGTTGCTGTTTTGGAACTTCTTCCCTTTTCTTTTTCCGAACTGAATCAGGCAGACATATTACCGGATACAATTGAAAAAGTTATGTTTACCGGAAGCTACCCAAGAATTTATGATATGAACCTTGATCCGTCCGAGTGGTATTCAAATTATGTAACAACATATCTGGAAAGAGACGTAAGACAAGTAAAAAATATTACTGATCTGTCAACCTTTCAAAGATTTCTTAAAATGTGTGCCTCACGCTCAGGGCAAATTCTTAATCTTTCTGCTCTCGGCAATGACTGCGGCATCACGCACAACACAGCAAAATCCTGGCTGTCTATTCTTCAGGCCGGATATATTATTTATCTTTTGAAACCTCATTATAAAAACTTTAATAAACGATTGATAAAAAGCTCTAAGCTGTATTTTTTTGACTCAGGCCTCCTTTCTTATCTCTTAAATATCTCATCTGCCGAAGCACTGAACACTCATGCAAGCAGGGGTAATATATTTGAGACATGGATTGTTTCAGAGCTTCTTAAAGCAAGGACAAACAAAGGGCTTAAAGAAAATCTCTATTTTTGGCGCGATAATACCGGGCATGAAATCGATTGTATTATCGATAAAGGTGATAAACTACTGCCGCTTGAAATTAAATCAGGCAAAACGGTTGCGAAGGATTTTTTTAACGGTCTAAATTATTACGCACTTATTTCAAAAGACGCACATATTGAACCAACCTTAGTATATGCAGGTTTAAGCGACCAGCCAAGAAAAGAGGCCAATATTTTAAGCTGGAAGTCATTCGGGAATCGGGTAGATGATATAATATTGACATAAAAGATAAATGTAATTACAATAGATACAAATTAAATTTTAATATAATTCAAGGAGTAAAGCATATGGAAAATCAAATACGAGCAAGAGATGTCAAACTTGTCCCGATTGGAAATTCCAAAGGAGTTCGTATACCAAAAGCACTGCTTCAAAAATATGGTTTAAACCATTCTATATTAATAGAAGAAACAGACAGGGGATTGCTTCTAAGGAATAAAGAAGATAACAAGCTTTCCTGGGAAGATACATATAAAGAAATGGCTGATGAAAAGGAAGCGTGGGACGATTTTGATACAACTCTTCTTGACGGGATAGATGATGAAGACTTTGAATATTAATAGATATGAAATATATCTTGCCGATCTCAATCCCACCATAGGAAGCGAAATAAAAAAAGTGCGCCCTGTTGTCATAATAAGCCAAGATGAGATGAATAAGTATTTGGAAACGGTAGTTGTATGTCCGCTGACTTCAAAATTGCACCCCATGTGGAGAACCAGGCTGCAGATCAAATGTGCAAATAAAAATGTTGAAATTGCCGTTGATCAGATCCGCACCATCAGCAAGCAAAGATTAAAGAAAAAAATTGATAAGCTATCCGATACAAAAGCTGCTCAACTACGAAAGCTTATAACAGATATGTATGGTGAATAAACTTCATATCTTCCGATCCCCTACTTTTCTTTGATTTTTTATTTAAAGTATATATAATCAGAATAAACAGGTCTATCTGTTTATTGATACGGACGATGAGGCAGAAAAGGCAAAAACTAGCCATAAAACAATTTATAAATAAATTCATTCTATTGGATTAATTAGACGAAAAAGAAATAAATTCTCGATCTATTAACACAAAATAACTTAAACAAGCTTAAAAATAGGATTTGTATCATGCCGGAAACAAATTACAATCAAGTCATATCTGAAATAAAAACATTAAATCTTTCGGATCAACTACGTCTTTTAGAAGAAATGGCAACGCTGATTCGTAAAAAAGCAGGTAAAACCAAGCCCCGTAGCATTTTGGAGCTAAAAGGAAAAGGCAAGGAGATCTGGAAGGGTCTTAACGTAAACGCATATATTGATGAGGAAAGATCATCGTGGAATGGATAAATGCATTGAAGGGAAAAACGGTTGGTCTCGATACCGCACCACTGATTTATTTTATTGAAGAAAATCCAGCATACATTGAAACTGTAAAACTTTTCTTTGAAGCAATGGACAGAGGTGACTTGCTGGTAGTCACTTCAACCGTGACCTTACTTGAAGTGCTGGTGCATCCACTACGCAGCAATAACAGAGAACTGGCGACAGAATACCGGGACATCCTGCTTAACTCAAAACTGATGACGATGGAAGTTTCAAACGCAATTGCGGAACAGTCTGCACAGCTCAGAGCCACCCATAATATCCGCACACCGGATGCCATCCAGATCAGCGCGGCATTAGATGCCGGAGCAACTCATTTTTTTACCAACGATGTCCGCTTGCCTGACATTCCATCCATACAGATTATTTCTCTTGATTCACTTGTCTGACAAAACAAGACAGAATAGTATAGGTGAATAAATATTTAGTTCAATCGTAATTCGGATAATTTTTCCCTCAATCGGGCAAGCATTCCGACACGTTATCCTGAAGATCTGAAAAAAATGCAAAAAGACTATCCAAAGCGGAAAACCGAAACATTACTTGTTCAGAGCAAGGAGGTTTTGAAATGGCTCAAAAAAGAGCTGAAGAAGTAGTCCAATTTTTATTCGATTGCTTAGAAGAAAAAAAACTAAATATCTCCAAGATTATTATTTTCGGTTCACAGGCTAAAGGCACAGAAACGGAAGAAAGTGATATCGACATTATTATTGTTTCAGAAGATTTTAAAAGGAAGAATATTTTTAAGCGCGCTGATATGACAAAAGATGCCGAAATCAGGACAATCAGGAAATTCATGGTTCCTCTCGACATTATTACTATAACACCGGAAGAGTATGAGAATAAGACATCTCTTATTGCAGAATATGTGCATACAGGGAAAATTGTATATGTAAATTAAACCTATATTAGCATTAATTGCAAACAGCCCCATATCCTCTTTCCTATTTAATCAGTTATTCCCTTTATCAGGCAAACCCGATTTGCCGCCCAGACCTTCGCTGGCTATAGGTTGGACATCACGGCAGCATTTATCGATCTGGTGGACAATTCGGGTAATCATGCTATTATCTAATGGCTTGCTTTTGCTTGCTCTCAATACTGATCGGAAATTTTTTGGATTGATTACCGGAATGCCGTTTGGGGATATACGCTGAACATACCAACCAGGCAAAGCTACCACTGGCTGGGCGTTAATGGATTCACCTGTTGCAGAGCTTATCCATTTAGAAAGCCATTGGGCTTGCCTGCGAGCCTGTTCAAGAGATTTAGTATCCACCCAATCCGGAAATTGAAGCTTTTGCCCGTCATAAATAACTTTGGCATCGGATTATTGCCGGTGGTCGGTTTCTGGCGGGCTTTTGTCTCAACAGCATACACACCTGCAGGACCGATTATGATATGATCAATATTAAATTTTTCAGCCGGAAAATCATGATAAACCTTATATCCAACTTTGAAAAGAACAATAAATATTTAAAATCAAATACCTATTGTTTTTCGTTTTTATTTAAATCCTTCTGAACTTCCTGTAAACCTTTAATAATTGTATCCCGATTCGGGTCTTCAATAGCTGCAAAGAAAGAAAGTAACCATTGGCTATCAGGCTTTAGCTGTTCCGAATTTTTTATAAAGTGTTTTGTGCCGTTAAAAGCTCCGCCTATTTTATAGTCGACCGGTTGTTGCTTGATTGTAGAAATAAGCGCATCTATTTTACCGGAAACCATATCGGTTTTTTTGAGCGCCACCAGGTTTGCAATTTCAATTGCACATAAATGTGCATAAAGATGATCGTTTGGGTTCAATTTGGGAAGTAATTCCGCCAAGAGTTCTTCTGCTTTATCAAAACGGGCAGTAGTAAAATTTGTTACAATGAAAATGCTTTTTGATGATCCAGTAACATTCTGTAATTTTATAACCCACTCATAGCTTAACTCGTATGCCTTATCAAACTGAAAAAGTTGCTCATGGTAAATATAGCTAGCTCTATTATAAGCTGTATCATACTTTTGATAGACCTTGAGTACATTACAATAGCATTCGACGGCATTCGCCCAATCATTCATTAAATAGTATGTTTCTGCGAGATTGTTTTGGGTCATGGCCCAGTCCTGAGACTCACTATCGCAAGTATCAACTGTTAAAACAGCTTTATATGCTTTAATTGCCTCGGCCAGCAATCTTGCTCCTTCTATGCCATCTGTGCGGATTCCCTGTTCTTTTAATGCATTTCCCATATTGTTCTGAGTCGAAGCCCAGCCCATAGGCAGACTTTCGCGGGTAAAAACCGTTAAAGCGTCATTATATGCATTAACTGCCTCAGATAGCAAACTTAACCCTTTCTCTCCTCTTGTGCGGATTCCTTGTTTTTTTAATGCATTTCCAATATTATATTTAGTCACGGCCCAGTCCTGAGGTAGGCTCTCACGGGTTCTGACCATTAAGGCTGAGTTATAAGCTTTAACCGCCTCATTTAACAATCTCACACCCTCTTCTCCTTCAGTGCGAATTCCTCGCTCTTTAAGTGCAATCCCTATATTGTTCATAGTTACAGCCCAGCTTTGAGGCATATTTTCAAGGGTTTTAACAGTTAAAGCGAGTCTGTATGCTTCATCCGCCTCACTTAAAAGTCTTATACTATCTTTATCTGATGTGCGTATTCCTATATTTGAAAGTGTAAGCCCTAAATTGTTCATAATCATAGCCCACTTCTGAGGCAGACTCTCACGGCTAACAACTGTTAAAGCAGCTTTATACGCTTTAACCGCCTCATTTAGCAATCTTACGCCCTCTTCTCCTACAATACGTTTTCCTTGCTCTGAGAATGTATTCCCTAAATTGTTCTGAGTCATAGCCCATGAGTGTGCAAAGGTCTCGCGCGTATAGATTTTTAATATTGCTTGGAGACCTTCTAACGCTTTATTAAGATACTGTCGAGACGCAATTCCTTTTACCCTAAACCCCAAATTCCAGTATGTAGCACTTATATCATCCATTAAAGACGCCCACATTATAGGATCAATATCTTTGTTTACTATAGCCAAAGCTTTCAGATAAGCAGACAAAGCCTCTTCAAAGCGGTAATCATTATATTGAGCATCACCGGCAAGACGATAATCACGGATAATATTTTCTTTTATTTGCTGCTTTTTTTCATTAATTCTTTTTTCCTGTTCATTTAGCTCTGCAAATTGTTTTTCATATTTTTCTGCCGATTGATAAGACATGTCGGCAGCTTCTTTAAAATTCTTCTTGTAAAATGCAGCAAGGGCAAGCTCATAAAAATCCTCTTGCCTCGCTTCAACTTCCGCAGCCCATTTATCTAACTCGGCTTGCACATGCTCAATCCCGAAGCCGTACTTTATAGCCCATTCATTAATATAACGGCTCAGATCCACTTCTTTTCGTTCATCAACGGGCTCAACCTGCGATTTGGGTTTATTGGCGATATTTTCTATAAGTAAGGCAAATGCCTTGCCGCTCATAAAACGGTGAGAACCTTCTTTATCCAAAAGAATTTCTACCGGATCTTTCAAAGAGCTTGCCGGTATTCTTACTTCGCCTGCAAATGGGTGGAGTATCTGATACTTTGGCTTTTCCACTTCCAGTGTTACGGTTTCTCCTGCCTTGAATACATCCGGCAAATAAATTCTAAATCTACCAGTGCTTGTTGTTATATCTGAATCATCAGTGTTCTGAATGCGGACGGTTGTGTTTGTTACAGGAAATCGCTTATCATTTTCACCAAGAATATAAACCTTGCCCCGCAACTCCTGTTTAGCAATTACCGGTAAAGCCGGGCATATGGTTAAATAAACAATAAGACAAAGGATGATTTTAAGATAAATATGAAAATAGGCTTTCTTTGTCATAGTTTTGGTTCCATCTTGAAACTTAAATTGGTATTTCCCAGCGTAGCATCCTGCCGGTGTGTTTTAAAGCCTTGTTTTTGGGCCATCAGCCTAATAGAAGAATTGTTTTAACCTTTAATTTCAAAAGAAAACTTCCCCTGACCATTTATAAGGTCACTTACTTCATATTCTAAAATAGTAACATTTACTCCGGATAAAGGTTCGCCATCCTGATCCAAAATAAAGCCGGCAAGGGACTGTTTCAGTATTTCAGGAGGCGGTGGTGTATCTGAAATCAACTTAGGAGGATTCATGAAATAAATCAGTACAAAAAAAGCGACTGCTCCACCGGCTGCTATGAGTCCTTTTTTTCCCACAGGTAGATCAACTTTTAAAAAACCGGGGATTGTAGCGCCAAAAGCAGCAGCAGCTAACGCAATAATGATACGAAAGATAAATATTTGAAAATCTGTGGGATGAGGAATAAAAACTGCGATTATAAGCAGAATAACCAAAAATGCTAAACCGCTTACAACAGATACGGTGGTTGCCCACCCGGGAATTATTGAATGTGTATGGATTTCTTTATATTCTTTTTTCGATTCTATACTTTCTGTATTCTCTCCAATTCCTGTTTTGGGTTTAGCGTTCATGATTTATCCTCTGATAGCTTAAAGAACAATTAACAGGTCTTGTGATATCGACCATAAGAAGGTTCAATTATTTTAACTGCATATCCTGATTATTCTGAAATTGGATATAATCTATTAAAAGATATTTTGCAATATTGAAAATTTATGGCAAATCCTGGATTTTGAAGAAGAAAAAATAAAGGGTTGCCGACGTAGATGGTTTGTTAAATACTACTCAAACCGTCATCCCGGCTTATTAAATATACTGGATACCGGCCTTCGCCGGTATGACGTGGTAGAATGGTATAACGTAAAAATAATTAAATAATTTTAACAGCTGAAATGAACAATAAATATTTAAATCAGGCTCCTATTTTTTTTATTAAATTCCTTCTGAACATCCTGCAAGCCTTTAACTATGGCATTCCGACTTGGGTTTTCTAAAGCTTCAAAAAAAGATATAAGCCATTTACTATCTGGTTTCAGCTGTTCTGAGTTTTCTATGAAGTGTTTTGTACCGTTAAAAGTCCAGCCTATGGTGTAATCCTCAGGTTGTTGTTTAATTGCAGAAATAAGTGCATCTATTTTACCGGAAACTACTTCGGCTTTTTTGAGTGCTATCAGGTTTGCGATTTCGATGGCACATAGAGGTGCGTAAAGAAAGTTGTTTGGGCTTAATTTAGGAAGTAATTCTGTCAGGAGTTCTTCTGCTTTATCAAAACGGGCAGTAGTAAAATTATTTTCAATGAATTCACTTTTTGATGACTCAGCATAATTTTTTAATATTATGACCCAGTTAAAGCATAACTCGTATGCCTTATCAAACTGAAAAAGCTGCTCATGGTATATGTAGATAGCTCTTTCATAAGCTGTCTTATCAGTTTTATATACTTTTAGCACATTGCAATAACATCCGGCGGCATTGGCCCAATCATTCATTAAAGAATATATTCCTGCGAGATTGTTCTGGGTTTGCGCCCACTGCAGAGGTAGATGTTCATATGTTCTAACTTCCAATGCATTTTTAAATGATTTTACTGCTTTTTGTAACAAATCACTTCTAAGCTTGTTTTTCAAACCTAAAGCTTGCTCTTGTAAAGCAATCCCCATATTGTTCTGGGTCATAGCCCAGTCCTGAGGCAAGCTCTCGCGGGTTCTAACCGTTAAAGCAGCTTTGTACGCATCTACTGCATCGCCCAGCAATTTTGCACCTTTTTTACCTCCTGTGCGAATTCCTTGATTTCGTAAAGCAATCCCCATATTGTTCTGGGTCATAGCCCATTGCTGAGGCAGACTCTCGCGAGTTCTAACCGTTAAAGCAGCTTTATACGCATTAACTGCATCGCCCAGCAATCTTGCACCTTCTTTAACTCCTGTGCGGAT